>JAVVTL010000006.1:0-35846 GCA_036653715.1 Oscillospiraceae bacterium | reverse complement strand
GGGAGTCCGAGGGGCAAGCCCCTCGAAACCCGCACGCAAAGCGGGCGGAGGGGAGTCCGAGGGGGCAAAGCCCCCTCGAGCCTCGCAGAGTTTCCGCCTCGAGGCGGAAATAAATTCCAATTCCCGTCCTCCCGGGGCTTTGCCTCGGGAGGACACCTTTTCCCGCGCCGCAGTCGGCGCGGCCGCCCCGCTGTGCGGGGCGAGGGGGATCCTACAAGGGGGAAGCATTCCCCCTTGTATTTTCACTCCCTCCCATCCCAGCAGTAGGTGCAAACGTCGCAGGGCGGCAGCCCGATGGATTCGAGCACGCCCTCAAGTGTCTGGTATTCGAGGGTCGCCATGTGCAGCTTGCCGCGTATCGCGTCGCGCATGGTGCGGCCCCGCTCGGTGTCGCGGTCGCTGTATTCGTTGAGGTGGGCGTCGCCCTCATCGCCCTCAAGCTCGCGTATGGTCTGGCGCGCCAGCAGCTCCATGTCGGAGGTCCCGCGCGAGAAATTAAGAAACTTGCAGCCGTGCATTATGGGTGGGCAGGCGGAGCGCATGTGAACCTCCTGCGCGCCGTTTTCATAGAGGAAGTCAACGGTTTCGCGCATCTGCGTGCCGCGCACGATGCTGTCGTCCACGAATAGGAGCTTCTTGCCGTTAATGAGGTCGGGCACGGGGATGAGCTTCATTTTCGCGACCTCGTTGCGCTGTTCCTGACGGAGCGGCATAAAGCTGCGCGGCCATGTCGGCGTGTATTTGATGAAGGGACGGGCAAAGGGCGCGACGCCCGCGTTGGCGTAGCCGATGGCGTGGGGCGTGCCGGAATCGGGGACGCCGCAGACGTAGTCCACCTCCGGCGCGGTGCCGCGCTTCTTGTCCTCCTGCGCCATGATTTTGCCGTTGCGATTTCTTGCGACCTCGACGCTGACGCCCTCATAATCGGAGCTGGGGTAGCCGTAATAGGTCCAAAGAAAGGCGCAGATGCGTTTTTCCTTCTCCGGCGGCGCGAGGACGGTGACGCCCTCGGGTGAGATTTCGACAATCTCGGCGGGGCCAAGCTCGCGCACGTCGGTGTAGCCGAGCTTGCGGTAGGCGAAAGGCTCAAAGGAGACGGCAAAGCCGTCCTCGTCGCGCCCGATGCTGACGGGAATCCTGCCGAGTTTGTCCCTTGCGGCGATAAGACGGCCGTCCTCCTTCAGGATGAGGACAGAGGCGGTGCCGTCAATCTTCTCACGGGCAAAGCGGATGCCGTCGGTGAAGTTGTCCTTCTGGCTGATCAGGGCCGCCAAAAGCTCGACCTCGTTGATTTTGCCGCCGCTCATGGACTCGAGGTAGCCGCCGAAGGCGCCGAGGTATTCGGCGGCAAGCTCGGCGGCGTTGTTGATGACGCCGATGGAGCTGATGGCGTAGACGCCGAGCTTGGAGCGTATGAGGATGGGCTGCGGGTAGTTGTCGCTGATGCAGCCGATGCAGGCTCTGCCGGTCATCTCTGAGGTGGTTTTTTCAAATTTCGTCCGAAAGGGCGAATTTTCAATCTTGTGAATTTCGCGCTGAAAGCCCTTTACGTCATCCAGCGCCGCCATGCCTGCGCGGCGGGTGCCGAGATGGGAGTGGTAGTCAACGCCGAAAAAGACGTCCTCGACGCATTCGCGGCGGGAGGTAGCACCAAAAAATCCGCCCATGTCAGACCTGTGCGAAAAAAAGCTCGGAGAGCTTTAGCGGCTCGACATATGCCCCGTCCTTGTAGACGCGCATGTTGCCTGAGGCAATCTCGTCAATGAGGATGACTTCGTCCCCGCTCCAGCCGAACTCGTATTTGATGTCATAGAGGTCAAGCCCCTTGGCGGCGAGGTCCTCGGCTATGATGCGGGTGATGCGCTGGGTCATGTCCTTGACGGCGTCATATTGCTCGCTCGTCATGACACCGAGGTCAATGAGCCCGTCGCGGGTGACAAGGGGGTCGCCCTTGGCATCGTCCTTAAAGGTGGTCTCGACATAGCAGGGCAGGGCTGCGCCCTCGGCGATATATTCGCCATAGCGGCGGAAGAAGCTGCCGACGGCGCGCAGACGGCATATGACCTCGAGCCCGTGACCGAAGGCGGTGGCGGGAAGCACCTCCATGGTGGTGTCCGCAAGGTTTGCGGAGATGAAGTGGGTTTTTATTCCGGCGGCGTTCAGCTTCTCGAAGTAATAGACGGACATGCGGAGGTTCACGTCGCCCACGCCCTCGATGGTGAGGCCGACGGAGTTTTCACCCGGGTCGAACTTGCCGTCCTTGCCGGTGCAGTCATCCTTAAACTTGAGCAAATAGTTGCCGTTGGGGAGCTTATATACGTTCTTGGTTTTTCCGGTGTAGACGAGAGTGTTTTCCATTGTTTTGTACCCCTTTGTTTTTTGTTTTTGGAGCTGCGGGCGGAGCTTTGGTTATTTGCCGAATTTTGCGGAGAGCGCGGCGTCCTTTGCGAGGGTTGCCTCGGTGTCCTTGCGGCGTCTCAGCAGGAGCTTTTCCGCAAGGCCGCCGTCCTCCACCGCGATAATCTGAGCGGCAAGCAGGGCGGCATTGGCGGCTCCGTCTATGGCAACAGTCGCAACCGGGATTCCGGTGGGCATCTGCACTGTGGACAGGAGGGCGTCAATGCCGTCGAGCGTGCTGGACTTTATGGGTATGCCTATCACGGGCAGGGTGGTGTTGGCGGCGAGAGCGCCGGCGAGGTGCGCGGCCTTTCCTGCGGCGGCGATGATTGCGCCGAAGCCGTTTTCGCGGGCGGAGAGGGCGAAGGCTCGGGTCTGCTCCGGCGTTCTGTGCGCGGACCAGACATGGGCTTCAAAGGGTATTGAAAGCTCGTCGAGGACGGCAATCGCCTTTTCGACGACGGGCAGATCGGAATCGCTGCCCATTATAATGGCTACTTTTTTCATTAATTTCCTCCTCAAAAAACAAAAAAGTGGGCAATCCTACCACGGTGGATAGGAATGCCCAGACGGTCGACATCAGCAAAGCTGCTGTGAACAAGCGTATTTGCTCCCGTGTGGTTTTCCACGAATCCGTCAGTTGCAAAATGCTTTTGAATTGCTTTAAATGTACCATACCTCCGGGCGCTTGGCAACATGGCATATCATATGAAAAGCTGTCTCCGACCGTCTGATTCTTGACCTTTTTCGTCAATCATCGCTCGGAGCGCGTGTCGCAGTAGACGCAGCGGCATGCGCCGTCCCCCCCGTCCGAGAGACGAAAGAGCTGGACAAGCTCCCGCTCGGAGGTCGTGATGCAGCGCGGGTTGCCGCAGCGCAGGCCGTCTATGTGGGTTCCGGGGCAAAGCCTGTCCTCCGTGCTCGCAAGGAGCTTGAGTATCAGCGCCATGCGGATGAACTTGCCGTTTTGCACCTGACGGAAATAGCAGGCGCGCGGGTCTGCATCCACGGCGGGCGAAATCTCGTTCACGCGCGGCAGGGGATGGAGTATCGAGAGGTCGGGCTTGGCGGTGACGAGCTTTTCCGGCGTGAGGATGTAGCTGTCCTTCAGGCGGAGATAATCCTCCTCGCTCACAAAGCGCTCGCGCTGGACGCGGGTCATATAGAGGACGTCAAGCTCCGGCATCGCGGCCTCGAGGGAGGTCGTTTCGGAGAAGGGGACGCCGCTTTTTTGGAGTATGTCGCAGCGGACGTGCTCGGGAATTGCAAGCTCCTTGGGGGAGATGAGGACAAAGCGGACGTTCTCGTAGCGCGACATTGCGCCGATTAAGGAGTGCACGGTCCGCCCGAACAGCAGGTCGCCGCAGCAGCCCACGGTGAGGCTCCCGAGCCGCCCCTTTTGGCGCTTGATGGTGAGCAGGTCTGCGAGCGTCTGCGTGGGGTGGCAGTGTCCGCCGTCGCCGGCGTTGATGACGGGCACCGAGGCGTTTTTCGCCGCCACAAGGGGTGCGCCCTCCTTGGGGTGGCGCATGGCGATTATGTCGGCAAGACAGCTCACCGTGCGCGCGGTGTCCGCGACGCTCTCGCCCTTGGCGGCGGAGCTGGACTGCGCCTCGGAGAAGCCGAGGACGGAGCCGCCGAGGTCGAGCATGGCGGCCTCGAAGGAGAGCCGCGTGCGCGTGGACGGCTCGTAAAAGAGCGTTGCGAGTTTTTTGTGGCGGCAGACCTCGGCGTAGTCCGAGGGCTGCGCGATGATGTCCTCGGCGGTGGCTATAAGCCCGTCAATCTCGGCGGTGCTAAGCTCGGTGACGTCAATGAGGCTTCTCATTGCTTTGCCTCCATCCAGCTCTCGTCCGAGGGGTTATCGCGGAAGCGGAGCAGGCGCTCGACGTCCTCCTGTGCGATGTAGGCGTCGCGTGCGGCGACGGCGGCGACGGTGTCGAAGTCGGTGAGCGGGACGGCTGTGATATTTGCGGCGGCAAGGCGCTCAAGGCCCTTTTTCATGCCGTAGGTGAAGATGCAGATTACGCCAAGGACCTCGGCTCCCGCCTCGCGCAATGCCTCCACGGTGTCGATGACGCTGCCGCCGGTGGAGATAAGGTCCTCGACGACGACGACGCGCCAGCCCTTTTCAAGACGGCCCTCGATGCGGTTTTGACGGCCGTGGTCCTTTGCGCCGGAGCGGACGTAGCCCATGGGCAGCTCCAAAAGGTGGGCGCATATGGCGGCGTGGGCGATGCCCGCCGTGCTGGTGCCGAAAAGCGCCTGCGCCTCCGGAAAGCGCTCGCGCACAAGAGAGGCGAGGCCGTTTTCCACGTCCGCGCGCACCTCGGGGTCGGAGAGCGTGAGGCGGTTGTCGCAGTAGACGGGGCTTTTTATCCCGCTTGCCCATGTGAAGGGCTCCTCGGGGCGGAAGAAGACGGCGCGGAGTCTGAGCAGGTCGCGGGCGATGAGTTCCTTCATATTGATGTACCTCCCAAAAATTCCTTGCAGCAGCGGCTGTATGCCTCCGCAGGGTCGGCGGCGGCGGTGATGGGGCGGCCGACGACGATGAAGTCGCTGCCGTATTCCCGTGCGCCGGCGGGGGTGGTGATTCTTATCTGGTCGCCCTTGTCGCCGTCGGCAAAGCGGACGCCGGGGGTGACGGTGAGAAAATCCTTGCCGCAGACCTCGTGGACTCGCCCGGCCTCGAGCGGGGAGCAGACGACGCCGTCCAGTCCCGCGGCGCGGGCGTTTTCGGCGTAGCTCATGACGGCGTTGGGGAGACTGCCGGAAATCAGCAGCTCCGAACCCATCGCCGCCTCCGAGACGGAGGTCAAAAGCGTCACGGCGACGAGCAGGGGGCGAGAGCCGTCGGGGCGGGTAAGCCCCTCAAGCGCCGCTTCCATCATGGCGCGGGTGCCGCCGGCGTGGAGGTTTACCATGTCCGCACCGAGGCCCGAGAGGACGCGCATGGATTTTTTCACGGTGTTCGGTATATCGTGGAGCTTGAGGTCAAGGAAAACGCGGTGACCGCGCTCCGAAAGCTCCCGCACTATGCTCGGGCCTTCCGCGTAGAAAAGCTCCATGCCGACCTTGACATAGGGCCGTGCCGAGCCGAAGCGGGCGAGAAAAGCGAGCGTCTCGGAGGCGCTCCCAAAGTCGCAGGCGATTATAACGTCTCTATCCTTCATGTGCAGCTCCTGTAATATCAGATAAATTTTCAATTCCGAGCCGCTCCATGGCGGCGGGGAGGGCTTCGATAATTTCCTTGCAGGCGAACGGGTTTTTGAGGTTTGCCGCGCCGATTTCCACGGCGGAGGCACCGACGGAGAGCATCTCGATAACGTCCTCCGCGGAGGAGACGCCGCCGCAGCCGATTATCGGGAGCCTGACAGCCTTGAAGACCTGCCAGACCATCCGCAGTGCCACGGGCAGGACGGCGGGGCCGGAAAGTCCGCCGGTGACGTTTGCGAGCAGGGGCTTTCGCGAAGCGAGGTCTATTCTCATGCCAAGGAGGGTGTTGATGAGCGTGAGGCCGTCCGCGCCCGCGTCCGCGCAGGCCTTTGCTATAGTGACGATGTCGGAGACGTTGGGCGACAGCTTGACGAAGACCGGCTTTTTGGCAATGCGCTTAACGGCGCGGGTGACGTCAAAGGCGGCGCAGGGGTCGGTTCCGAAGGCAAGCCCCCCGCCGTGGACGTTGGGGCAGCTGATGTTGACCTCGATAATCGAAACACCGGGCTGTGCGTCCATCCGCTCGGCACAGCGGATGTATTCCTCAACCTCGAAGCCGCTGACGTTCGCGATTATCGGCCCGGAGAAGACCCGCCCGAGCGCGGGCAGCTCGTGTTCGATGACGGCGTCAAGCCCGGGATTTTGCAGTCCCACGGAGTTTAGGAGGCCGGAGGCGGTCTCGGCTATGCGGGGCGTGGGATTGCCGAAGCGCGGCTCGGCGGTTGTGCCCTTTATGGCGATGGCGCCAAGCAGGTCGAGGGGGTAAAGCTCGGCAAATTCATGGCCGTAGCCGAAGCAGCCGGAGGCGGGGATGACGGGGTTTTTGAGGGTCAGTCCCGCAAGGCTCACACTTGTGTTCACCAAATTATCTCCTCCTTCATCAGCACCGGCCCGTCGCGGCAGATGCGTTTTGCGCCGTATTTCGTCTCGCAGGAGCAGCCCATGCAGGCGCCGAAGCCGCAGCCCATGCGCGCTTCAAAGGAGAACTGCCCCGAGGTGAGTGATTTTTCGCAGACGGCCTTCAGCATTGCCTCCGGCCCGCAGGCGCAGACGTGGGAGTAGGCGAGCCCGTCCATCGCGTCCGTGACGAGGCCGCGCAGTCCCGCGCTCCCGTCCTCGGTGAGGAGGATGGTTTTGGCGCCCGCGCGCTCAAGCTCGGCTGTGAGGAAAACGTCCGCCGCCGAGCGGAAGCCGAGGATTGCCGTCGGTGCCGCGCCTGCGGCGACAAGGCTTTTTGCAAGACCCGGCAGGGGGGAGACGCCGCTGCCGCCGCCGACGAGCAGCGGAGCTTTGCCGCAGAGCGCGACATCAAAGCCGTTGCCGAGCCCTGTGAGGACGTCAAGCTCCGTGCCGAGGGGAAGCCCGCTCATGCGCTCCGTGCCGCTGCCGGCGACGCGATAGACGAGGGAGAAGCCCACGTCGTCCCAGCAGCAGACGGAGAAGGGCCGCCGCAGGAAAAAGCCGGGCAGCTCAATGTCGGCAAACTGCCCCGGCGCGGTGAAGCCGGAAGCGTCGCCCTCAAGGCGCAGGAGATATATGTCGTTTGCAAGCCGTCGGTTTTCACGGACGAGGAAAAGCCCTTTTTTCATGCGTCTATTGTCTCGACTTTTATGGTGATTTCCTCAAGCACGTCGAGCAGTACCCGAACGGTGTCGAGGGAGGTGAAGATGGCGATATTGTTCTCGGTGGCGCACTGGCGTATGCGCAGACCGTCGCTCGTCTGGCTGACGGAATCGAGGGACTGGGTGTTAATGACGTAGGCGACGTGGCCCTGACGTATGGAGTCAAGAATCTCGCCCGAGCCCTCGGAGAGCTTGGCGCGCTCGCGGGTGCGGATGCCCTGCTCCTTGAGGAAGGCGGCGGTGCCGCGCGTGGCCTCGATGTTAAAGCCGAGGTTATAGAAGCGACGTATGAGGGGGAGCGCCTCCGCCTTGTCCGCGTCGGCGATGGTGGCGAAGACCGTGCCGTAGTTCACGACGCTCAGTCCCGAAGCCTGAAGCGCCTTGTAGAGAGCGCGGTTCAGCTGCCTGTCGCAGCCTATGGCCTCGCCGGTGGACTTCATCTCGGGGGAGAGGTAGGAGTCCATGCCGTGGAGCTTGGAGAAGGAAAAGGCGGGAACCTTGACATAATGCTTTTGCTTTTCCTCGGGGTATATCATGAAGATGCCCTGTTCCTTGAGCGTCTTGCCGAGCATGGCATAGGTGGCGATATCCGCGATGGGGTAGCCCGTCGCCTTGGAGAGGAAGGGCACGGTGCGGGAGGAGCGGGGGTTTACCTCGATGATGTAGACGTCGTCGTTTTTGTCGACGATGAACTGGACGTTAAAGAGGCCGACGACGCCGATGCCGAGGCCGAGCTTTTTGGTGTATTCGAGCATAGTGCCCTTTGCCTTGGCGGAGACGGAGAAGGTGGGGTAGACGCTGATGCTGTCGCCCGAGTGGATTCCCGTGCGCTCGACGTGCTCCATAATGCCGGGGACGAAAACGTCGGTGCCGTCGCAAACGGCGTCGACCTCAAGCTCGCGGCCCTTGATGTATTTGTCGACAAGCACGGGCTGGTCGTCGCTTATATCGACGGCGGTCTGGAGGTAGGAGCGCAGCGCCTGCTCGTTGTTCACAATCTGCATTGCCCTGCCGCCGAGGACGTAGCTCGGACGGACGAGAACGGGGTAGCCGACGTCCTCCGCCGCCCTGACGCCCGCATCGACGCTTGTGACGGCGTGACCGCGCGGCTGGGGGATGTTGAGGGTGTGCAGCAGCTTTTCAAAGGAGTCGCGGTTTTCCGCGCGCTCGATGGCGGGAAGGTCGGTGCCTATGAGCTTTACGCCGCGCGCGCGCAGCTCGGAGGCGAGGTTTATGGCGGTCTGCCCGCCCAGCGTGGCGATGACGCCAAGGGGCTTTTCGTGGTTAACGACGTCCATGACGCACTCGGCGGTCAGCGGCTCGAAGTAGAGCTTGTCGCCGGTGGTGTGGTCGGTCGAGACCGTCTCGGGGTTGTTGTTTATGATGATGGCCTCATAGCCGAGGCGCTTTATGGCCTTTACCGCATGGACGGTGGAATAGTCGAATTCCACGCCCTGACCGATGCGTATGGGGCCGGAGCCGAGGACGATGATTTTTTCCCTGTCGGAGACGCGGTCGCGGCTTGGTGTGCCGCCCTCGGCGTTGTAGGAGGAGTAGAAGAAGGGAATATAGCTCGTCTCGTCCTTGGCACAGGTGTCAATCATGAGCCAGGAGGGGACGATGTCGAGCGAGAGGCGCAGCTCGTATATCTCGCGCTCGGGAATGTTCCAGAGCTTCGCGAGGTATTTGTCGGAGACGCCGGAGCGCTTTGCCTCGCGCAGCGCCTCCGCGTACATCGGGCGGGCGGCGAGCGAGACCTCAAGCTCCACGACGTGCTTTATCGCGTCAAGAAAGGCGGCCTCGATTTTGGAGGCGGCGTAAAGCTCCTCCGTGGTCGCGCCGAGGCGGTATAGCTGCGCTATGGCGTGGATGCGGTCGTCCGTGCCGTCCTTGACGTAATCAAGGAGGGACGCCTTCGTCCAAGTGTCAAACCTCGGCAGGTAGGGGTGGCAGACGCCCGTTTCGAGGGAGCGGATTGCCTTCATCATGCTCTCCGTGAGGGTCTTGCCGATGGACATGACCTCGCCTGTCGCCTTCATCTGTGTGCCGAGCTTATTGGAGGCAGAGGTGAATTTATCGAAGGGGAAGCGGCTCATCTTCGCGACGATATAGCCGAGAGAGGGGTCAAAGAGCGCGGAGCGGTCGCCAAGCATAATCTCGTCAAGGTTCAGACCGACGGCAATTTTTGCGGTGACCCGCGCGATGGGGTAGCCGGAGGCCTTGGACGCCAGCGCGGAGGAGCGGGAGACGCGGGGGTTAACCTCAATGAGGTAGTATTCCGAGGAGTCCGGCGAGAGGGCAAACTGGACGTTGCAGCCGCCGGCAATCTCAAGCCCGCGTATCATTCGAAGGGCGCTCTCGCGCAGCATGGAGAGGTCGGCGGGAGAGAGGGTTTGGCAGGGGGCGACGACCATGGAATCGCCCGTGTGGACGCCGACGGGGTCGATGTTTTCCATGTCGCAGATAACGATGGCGGCGTCGGTCGCGTCGCGCATGACCTCAAACTCGATTTCCTTCCAGCCCTTGACGCTCTTTTCGACGAGCACCTGATGGACGGGGGAGAGGGTGAGCGCGTTTGCCATCAGCTCGCGCAGCTCGGTGACGTCCTCCGCAAAGCCGCCGCCGGTGCCGCCGAGTGTAAAGGCGGGGCGCAGCACCACGGGATAGCCGATTTGGAGGGCGGCGTTTTCGCCGTCCTCGATTGTGTGGGCGATGACGGAGGGGAGCACGGGCTCGCCAAGATGCTGGCAGAATTCTTTAAAAAGCTCTCTGTCTTCCGCCTTTTCTATGCTGAGCGCGTCGGTGCCGAGCAGCTCGCAGCGGCACTCGCGAAGTATTCCTTTTTTGTAGAGCTGCATGGCGAGGTTCAGTCCCGTCTGCCCGCCGATGCCGGGGACGATGCCGTCCGGCCGCTCAAAGCGCAGTATGCGGGCGACATATTCGAGGGTGAGCGGCTCCATATAGACCTTGTCCGCCATGGAGACGTCGGTCATGATGGTGGCGGGGTTGGAGTTCACCAAAACCACCTCATAGCCCTCCTCCTTGAGTGCGAGACATGCCTGTGTGCCGGCATAGTCAAATTCGGCTGCCTGTCCTATGACGATGGGGCCGGAGCCGATGACGAGTATTTTCTTGAGGTCAGTTCTTTTTGGCATATTCTTTATCCTCCCAAACTTTCTCGCCGTCCGCCAATGTGAGCAGACAGCGGCCGCGTACTCTCATGCCCTCAAAGGGCGTGGACTTCCCCATGGATAAAAACTCCGAGGGGTCTATGCAAAACTCGGTGTCGAGGTCGAAAACGCAGAGGTCGCCGGGGTCCGAGGCGAGCCGAAAGCGCCGCGAGGGGTTGACGCTCATAAGCTCGATAAGCTTCGGAAGCGTGATGACGGAGGTCAGCACAAGCGAGGTATATAAAACCGAAAAGGCGCATTCGAGGCCCGAGACGCCGTTTGCGCTCTTGGCGAAGCCGCCGGCTTTCTCCGCCGCCGAGTGCGGCGCGTGGTCGGTGGCAATCATGTCTATCGTCCCGTCGGCGAGGGCGGCAAGGAGCGCGGCTCTGTCCTCTCCGCTGCCGATGGGCGGGTTCATTTTGAAGCGCCCGTCGTCCTTTAACATGGTGTTGTCAAGCAGGAGATAGTGCGGAGCCGTCTCGCAGGAGACGTCCAGCCCCTCCGCCTTCGCGGCGCGTATAAGCTCGATTGATTCTTTTTTGGAGACGTGGCAGACGTGGAAGGCACAGCCCGTCTCGCGGACGAGGGCGAGGTCGCGGCGAAGCTCGCGCCATTCGCTCTCCTCGGGCGGGGCGTTCTCGTCCTCGCAGTGGGCGGCGATGAGCCTGCCGAGGGATTTCGCCTTCAGCATGGCGGCTCGCATAAGGGCTTCGTCCCGAACTCCGCTGCCGTCGTCGGAGAAGGCGCGGACATAGGGGGCGAGGTCGGCCATGTCGGAGAGCGCACGGCCTTTTCTGCCTCGCGTTATCGTGCCGTGGGGGTAGACGCGAATTGCGGCGTCGCCCTGAATTAACCCAAGCTGGGGCAAAAGCCCGTCCATGGAGTCCGGCGGCGGCTCGACATTCGGCATGGAACAGATGGCGGTGTAGCCGCCGCGCGCGGCGGCGCGGGTGCCTGTGCGGATTGTCTCTTTATATGAAAAACCCGGCTCGCGCAGATGCGTATGCACATCTGCGAAACCGGGAAAAACAAACAAGCCGTCACCGTCAAGGGCGCATCCGTCACCGACGGACACGTCGCCCTTTATGAGAGCGCCATTTTTATAATAGGTAACATTTTTGAGGTAGTCCATATTATCTCCGTATATCAAAAAAATTCCCGCGAAGCCCGCAGGAATACACAGAGACAAGAGGGCATAAGCCCCCGTCGGTATGTCCTCTTGCCGGCGTCTCCGCACCGTGCTTAAAGATTTGTCGCGTTTATAATAACAGAATGCGACAACAAAGTCAAGCACGGCGGGAGACAAAAAACGCCAAAGAACCTGCGACTAAAAGGTGTAGCCTATGCGGAAAACGCCGAATTCGTTGTGGCCGAGGCTTTCGGCCTTTGTGAGCTTTCCGTTGCAGACCTCGACAAGCTCGTCGAAAAGCTCGCGTCCCAGCTCGTCCACGGTCGCCTCGCCGCTTATGGCGCGCCCCGCGTTGAAGTCGATGTTGTCAAGCATTTTTCCGTAGGTGTCGCTGTTGCCGGTGAGCTTTATGACGGGGGCGATGGGGCAGCCCGTCGGTGTGCCGCGCCCGGTGGTGAAGGTGACTATCTGTGCGCCGCCCGCAACCATGCCGGTGATGGAGTCGATGTCCTCGCCCGGGGTGTCCATGAAAAACAGGCCCTTTGGCAGCGCGGGGACCTCCTCCGAGTAGTCAAGCGTGCCGACGAGGTCGGCGTTGCCGGCTTTGTAGATGCAGCCGAGGGATTTTTCCTCGATGGTGGTAATGCCGCCCTCGATGTTGCCGGGGGTGGGCTGGGTGCCGCGCAGGTCATGGCCCATGTCCACGGCCCGCTGTTCGGTCTGGCGGACTATGGCGAGGAACTTTTCGCCAATCTCGGGCGTTGTGGCACGCGCGGCCAAAAGGTGCTCCGCGCCTATCATCTCGGCGGATTCGCTGAGGATGCTCGTGCCGCCCTCGGCGAGCAGAAGGTCGGAGCAGGCGCCCATGACGGGGTTTGAGGCTATGCCGCTCGTGGGGTCGCTTCCGCCGCACTCGAGACCGAGAATAAGGCGGCTCATGTCGAACTCGACCTTCTCCATGCGGGAAAGCTCAACGGACATTTGGGCGGCAAGGCGCGTGCCGAGCTGTATAGCGCCGAGCGTGCCGCCGTGCTCCTGAATAACTATCATTTCCACGCGCTTGCCGGTCTTGGCAATTTCCTCCGCCACAAGCCCGGCCTGAATTCCCTCGCAGCCGAGCCCGATGACGAGGGCTGCGCCCACGTTCGGGTTTTTGCCGAAGCCTATAAGGGTGCGGACGGTCTGCTCGTAGTCGTCGCCGACCTCGCAGCAGCCGTGCTGATGGGGGATTGCCACCGCACCGGGAATTTGGGCGGCTATGCGCGAGGCGGTGTCGCTCGCGCAGACGGAGGTGGGGATGACGAGCAGGTGATTGCGGACGCCGTATTTGCCGTCCGGACGAAGATATCCGCGTATTTTCATTTTGCCGCCGCCTTTCTGTCGCCGCGTCCGCGGTCGCTCTCAAGATTGTGGACGTGCACATGCTGCCCGGGCAGTATGTCCCTTGACGCAACACCGATGGGCTGGCCGTATTTGAAGACCTGCGCACCTGCGGCTATGGCGCTTATCGCCATCTTGTGGTAGACGGGGATGGGCTGTGCGGCGGTGACGGTTTTTTCGCCGACCGCCACCTCGTCGCCGAGCGATATGGGAGCGCAGCAGGTGACGACATTGTCCGACTCGGAGCCTAAAATAACAGATTTCATGGCATTTCCTCCTTTAAAATATGCTTATGCCTCGCAGAGCTTTCGCAGGATTGCGGGGAGAACCTCGTCAGAGCCGAAGGCGCCCGCCTTGGTTATGACCTTCAGCCCGTCAAAGTCGCCGCCGACGAGCCGCATCATGGGGATGCCGACCGAGACCTCCTGCAAAATCTCGGAGCCATGTGAGCCGACGCGCTCGAAGAAGTGTATGGCGGTGTCCCCGCCGCAGAGAAACAGGCCGGATACGGGGGCGAGCCGCAAAAGCTCCGCCGCTATCTCGCTTATGCGCTCTCCGGCAAAGGCGGCGACGGATTCCGCGTCCATTCCGAAGGTCTCGCCGGCGGCGAGGGAGCGGGGCAGCTCCGCCCTGTCATAGGTGGCGGAGGAGATGAGCGCCACGTCGCGCCCGTCTGCCAAAAGCTCCGCCGCGCGGCGGACATATCCGTCGGCGCCTCCGCCGCGAAGCAGGGCGGCGACGTCCACGCTCACGAGCGACAGCCCGCGCGACTGTGCGTAAAGCACCTGTGCGCGCGTCGTATCGCTGACGCTGGCGATGACCGCGAGCGCCGCTGCGGAGGGGCGGTCAAGCGCAAGAAGATTGTCCGCGATGGCGGCGGTGCCGACCCAGAGAATTCGCTTTCCCGTCGCCGCGGCGGCGGAGATGACGGCGCGCATGTCGGCGTCCGTCTCCGCGTCGCAGGCAAAGAGCCTTGCGCCGTCGAAGCTTATTGTGCCGCCTCGGATAGTGTCGAGCGGCAGGGAGGCGACAGGCTCGCTGAACTCGGCGGCAAGTATTTCGGCGAGACAGTCCTGCGTCACGGGCTTGCGGGGGTCGCGGGCAAGCTCGGTTTCGGTTATGCGCAGACCGTTCAGCATGTGGATGCCGCAGACGGTCGTGCGGGCAAGGGCGGGCAGCGCGGGCATGAAGATGACAAGCTCGCTGCCGAAGGCGCGGTCAAGCTCGAGCGTTTCCCGGGCAATGTTGCCGCGCAGGGTGGAATCGACCTTTTTGATGACGCGGTCAAAGGGGCGAAGCTCGGTTGAAGCGAGGAGCGCGGCGAGCTTTTCGCCGGACTCGGCGGAGGGCATATTTCGGGATTCCGTGTCCAGCACATAAGAGCAGCCGTCGCCGCTTATACTGTGTCCGTCAAAGACGACCTTGGTGCGCAGACCCCGGCGCGAGAGCTGGACGCCCGTGTCGTTTGAACCCGTGAAGTCGTCGGCGACAATTAGATAGCTTGGCATTTTGAAGCACCCCGTCCTTTTATTTGTTTTCCGCAAGCTTTGCGGCATATTCTATTGCGTTTTTCAGGCTGAGAGGATTTGCAAGCCCCTGGTGCGCGTGACCAAAGGCGGTGCCGTGGTCAACGGAGACGCGGATTATCGGCAGGCCGAGCGTGATGTTGACCCCCGCGACGGATTCCCAGCGCCCTGCGCTTTGGTCGTAGACAAAGCCCGCGACCTTCAGCGGGATATGCCCCTGGTCGTGGTACATGGCGACGACGACGTCGTACCAGCCGCCGCGCGCCTTGGAGAAGACCGTGTCGGGCGGGACGGGGCCATCGGCGTTTATGCCCTCGGCGACGGCGGCGTTTATGGCGGGGATTATCTCACATAGCTCCTCGCTCCCAAAAAGGCCGCCCTCGCCGGCGTGGGGGTTAAGTCCCGCCACGGCAATGCGCGGGGAGGCTATGCCGAGCCTGCGGCAGGCGGCGTCGGCTATGCGGATGACGGCGAGCACGCGTTCCTTTTTGACGAGGTCGCAGGCCTGCCTCAGCGAGACGTGCGTGGAGACATGGACGACGCGCAGCGCCTCATGCGCCAGCATCATGGTATAGTTTTCCGTGCCTGTGTAGTGGGCGTATATCTCGGTGTGCCCGGAATAGTGATGACCGGCGAGGTTTATGGCGGATTTGTTGAGCGCGTTCGTCACCGTCGCGTCCACCTCGCCTGCCATTGCAAGCTCGATGACCTTGACGACATAGCTGAAGGCCGCCTCGCCCGCCATGGCGGAGACCTTGCCGTACTGAAGCTTCGCGAGGTCAACAAGCCCCATATCCAAAACGTCGATGGCGTCCGGCGAGAAGCGCGCCTCGGCGACCGAGCGGATGCGGTTTACGGTAAGCGCTCCCGGGCAGACCACGCCGATTGCGTCCTCCATGACACAGGCGTCGCCGACGATGAGCGGCCTGCACAGCTCGCGGAGCTTTGGGTCGGAGAGAGCCATGACGGAAATCTCGGGGCCAATACTCGCGGGGTCACCCATTGTGATGCCGATTAAAGGCTTTGCCATTTCATCACACTCCTTTCAAATTCTTTTTTCAGTCTAAATAAAATAGTGATATTTCACAATTGAAATCTGCGATGAATGTGTTAATATTTGAAACATGTACAGACTTGTGTGGCAAAGACCCACAAAAACACCAATTGACGTTTAAATTTGAAACATTCTGAGAGGCGCGGCATGGAAAAGGTCAGAATAGTGGCGGTTGCGCCCTACGAGGGCATGAAAAACATGCTCGAGGCGCTGGCGGCGGGGCGGGAGGACATATGCCTCACGAGCTATGTCGGCGACCTGCAAAACGGCGCGGACATTGTCCGCGGCATAGACGCGGAGAGCTATGACGTCATCATCTCGCGCGGGGGCACCGCGGAGGCGATAATGGCGGTCACGGGCGCCCCGGTGATTGAGGTCACGCTCTCGCCCTACGACATTTTGGGAGCCATAACCATGGCGATGGGCATAGGCAAGCCCTTTGCGATAGTCGGCTTTCCCGGCATAGCCGAGCCGTCGCGCATCCTTTGCGACATACTCAAATATGAGGTCGAAATAGTCGACATACACGGCTCGGACGAGGTCCCGAGCGCCATGGAGGCGCTGAAGGCGCGCGGCGTCGGCATGGTTTTGAGCGACACGATAGGCACGGCGACCGCAAAGCGCATGGGCATGGACGCCATGCTCATAACCTCCGGCGCAAGGAGCATCGAGGATACATTAAATAAAGCGTCGTCGTATTTTCGCAGCTTCGGCAAGCTCAAGCGCGCGAATTCCATATACGCCGCAGCGTTGAGGGAGGAAAAACAGCGCGTGCTCATGTTCTCGGAGGGGGGAGAGCTGATGTTCTGCTCGCCCGAGAAAAACCCATCCTCGGGGCTGAAGACCGCGCTCCGCAGGCTTGTCCCCGCGCTGCTGCGGGAGGGGGAGCTGCGCTCCGTAAAGAGAATCGGCTCTCAAAATTATCTCATTTCGGGCAGAAGACTGCGCTATGACGAGCACCCCTGCGCATTTTTCCGCGTGACGGACGAGGGGCAGAGCGACAGAGAGAGTATTCCCGGAGTCGGCCTATATTCCTCACGGGAGGCGGATTTTAGGTTTGTCAGCCTGTTTTACAATGAAAACGGCAAATCAGGGCTTTGGGAGACGGCAAAGCGCCTCGCCGCCTCGGGTCGGCCGATAGTAATAAGAGGCGAGCGCGGCACGGGCAAGGACGAGCTGATGGGCTTCATCTGTCAGCAGGGCGGCTTTTGCGACGAGCGCTGTTACGTCGTCGATTGCGCCCGCTTGGACGAGCGCGGCAGGGCGCGGCTTTTGAAGGAATCGGGCTCTTTTCTCTGCGACACGGGAATAACCGTATATTTCAAAAATCTCACCTGCTTCGGCGACGCGGAGACGGAGGAGCTGCTCGATTTCATTGAGGGCAGCGGGATGCAGAAAAGATGCCGCCTGATATTCTCGGAGACGGACGGCTCGGACAGGCCGCGCGAGGAGCGGCTGCTCTCCGAAATATGCGAGCGGCTCTCCGCCCGCGTCGTCCGCCTGCCCTCCCTGCGCGAGCGGATGGAGGAGTTCCCCGCGCTTGTCAGCATGTGCCTAAACGAGATAAATATCAAACAGGGCACGCAGATGATAGGCGTGGAGCCGGAGGGCGTGTCGCTGCTGCAAAGCTTTGACTGGGAGAGCAATCTTGACCAGCTGCTGCGTGTTTTAAACAGGCTTGCCGCAATAAGCTCGCTCGCCTACGTCTCTGCCGAGAGCGTTGCGGAGGTTCTGAAGGCGGAGCGCAGCCGCGCACGTCGGTCGGAGGCGCAGAGCGGCATAGCGCTTGACGGGACGCTCGACGAGATATGCTGCGAAGTCGTTTCGCGGGTGCTGACAGAGGAAAATATGAGCCGCAGCCGCACGGCGCAGCGACTCGGTATCAGCCGTGCAACGGTCTGGCGGATGCTTACAAGGCAGAAGGAGGGAAAGCAATGAAGGATATTGTCGTTGTCGCGCCGACGCCGAGCATCTATGAGGAGGCTCTGCGAATAATCGAGGAATACAGCTACGACAACACCGAGGTCGTTTTCGGCAGCATGAGCGAGGGCGTCGCCAAGGCGGAGGAGGCGCTGCGCGCGGGCGCACAGATAATAGTCACGCGCGGCGGAACCTACCGCATGTGCAGAGAGGCCTTCGTCGTGCCGGTTGTGGAAATAAAAGTCTCCGCCTACGACATAATAGAGACGCTCAAGAGCTCCGGCGTGGACACGGATGTAATCGGAGTAGTGGGTTATACTAATGTGGTGGAGGGCTTTGACCTTTTGCGCGACTACCTGCCCTGCAAGATTGTGAAGATTGAGCTGCACTCCGAGGACCAGATACGCGAGGTCATCTTCCAATACAAAAAGATGGGCATACAGACCTTCGTGGGCGACGCAAACGTCATAAAAATATCCGAGGCGCTCGGCTTTCGCGGCGTCGTCATAACCTCGCGGGAGGAGTCAATCCGCTCCGCCATACGCGAGGCGCGCAGGGTCTGGCGCGCCGCTCAGATAGAAAAGCAGCGTGCGCGGCAGCTTGCCGCCATAACGGACTTTGTCCACGACGGAGTCGTCGCCGTGGACGCCGCGGAGACGGTGACGATATGCAACCAGCGTGCGGCCGAGATGCTCCATATCGACAAAAACGCCGCAATCGGGAAAAAGATTGATGAGCTTGCGCCGGGGCTTATCGTCATAAACGCCATGAAGCGCGGCAGCGCCGAAAACGGGAAGCTCCTGAGCGTCACAGGCGAGACGGTCGCCGTAAACCGTGCGCCGATTGAGGTGGACGGGGTCATAAACGGCGCTGTTGCGACCTTCCAGTACGTCAGCGAGATTCAGGACATGGAGCAGAAAATAAGGCGAAGCCTGTCCAAAAAGGGCTTTGTCGCCCGCTACTGCTTCAACGACATCATCTACGGCAGCGAGAGCATGCGCGTCTGCGTGGAGAAGGCAAAGGAGTTTGCGGCATATGACGCGCCCGTGCTCATTTGCGGCGAATCCGGCGTAGGCAAAGAGATGTTCGCGCAGTCGATACATAACCGCAGCTCGCGGGGCGAGGGGGCGTTTGTGGCCGTAAACTGCGCCGCGCTTCCGCCGTCACTCATCGAGAGCGAGCTTTTCGGTTATGATGAAGGCTCTTTTACGGGCGCAAAAAAGCAGGGTAAGCCCGGACTTTTCGAGCTTGCCCACCACGGCACCATCTTCCTTGACGAGATTGGCGAGATTCCGCAGGACATGCAGGGGCGGCTTTTGCGCGTGCTTCAGGAAAAAGAGGTAATGCGCATCGGTGCCGACAAGGTGATACCGATAGACGTCAAGGTCATCTGCGGCTCCAACCGCGACCTGAAGCGCATGGCGGCGGACGGCTCCTTCCGAAAAGACCTGTACTACCGCATAGACGTGCTGAATCTCCGCATCCCCCCGCTTCGCGAACGGCGGGAGGACATCATGCTGCTGACGGAGTTTTTCAACCGCATGTTCTCCGAAAAATTCGGGAAGCACCGCCTCACCTTTACGGAGGCGGCGGTGAATAACCTGACCTCGCGGAGCTATGACGGAAACGTCCGCGAGCTTCAAACCCTTGTGGAGCGCTGCGTCATTCTCTCCTCGCTCGAGGAGCTGTCCGCCTGCGACTGCGGAGGGCTGCCCGAGGCGGAAAAACAGCAGAGCCACGAGCTTAAGGACCTCAAGGCCTTTGAGGACGCATATATCCGCGACGTATATCGGCAGAGCGGGGGCAGTGCAAAAAGAACCTGCGAGATACTCAAAATCGACCGTTCCACGCTCTGGAGAAGATTAAAGCAGGAGTAAACAAATGTTGCAATAAGCACTGTTGGTTGCAAAAAGAAACAGCTGATTTTGCAATATGCAACATTGGGATTTTGAAAGGCAAAAAAGTTTATGCAATTCGCGGGCTTTACCCATTTGCGAAAGTTGGCGGCAAAATTGCACCATATAAATCCATATGGAGTCGAATGCGACTCAAATAAGGGAAAGAGGAAGGTCTGTTATGAAAATTCTCCAAACAGTCAAAAAGATTCCCGGAGGGCTTATGGTCGTCCCGCTGCTGCTCGGTGCGGCGTTCAACACATGGCTTCCCGGAGTCATCACAATCGGCGGAGCCGGTACCTTTTGCAGCTATCTCTGGAAATCCGGCGCAATGCCGATACTCGCAGTGTTCCTGTTCTGCAACGGCGCGCAGATAAACTTCAAGCAGGCGGGCATCCCGCTGGTCAAGGGCGTCACCCTTACCGCCGTCAAGTTCATCATCGGCGCTCTGCTCGGCATCATCGTCAATAAGCTCTGCGGCCTGTACGGCGTGCTGGGCCTGTCGCCCCTCGCTCTCATCGGTGCCATCACGAACTCCAACGGCGGCCTCTATGCCGCTCTCGCCGGCGAATACGGCGACTCCACCGACGTCGGTGCCGTCTCCATCCTTTCCATAAACGACGGCCCCTTCCTGACCATGGTCGCCATGGGCGTCTCCGGCATAGCGACTATCCCCATCATGGTGCTTGTCGGCTGCATAGCCCCCATCGTCGTCGGCTGCCTGCTCGGCAACCTCGATGAGGAAATCCGCAACTTCACCGCTCCCGGCGCCACAATGCTCATCCCCTTCTTTGCATTCCCCCTCGGAGCCGGCCTCAACTTCGGTCAGCTCATCACCGCCGGCTTCTCCGGCATACTCCTTGGCGTTATCTGCTGCGTCCTCACCGGCGGAGCCGGCTATCTCTGCATGAGACTCATCCGTTCCAAGCATCCGCAGGTCGGCGCCGCCATCGGCACGACTGCCGGAAACGCCGCCGCCACCCCCGCAGCCCTCGCCGCTGCCGACCCCGCCCTTGCCGGACTTGCCACCATCGCCACGGCTCAAATGGCAGCCTCCTGCATCGTCACCGCCATCCTCACCCCGCTGCTTGTCAGCTTCCTTGACAAATACGAGAAAAAGAGAGTGGCAAAAAAGCTCGAGCGCGATAACAAGCCCCAGAAGTAAAATCGCGCAAAGCGCTTTTAAAATACCTTTAGAAGGAGATTACGCTTATGCCAACAGTTAAATTTCCGTACGGCAAGGAAGTTCTTGCCATAGATATCCCCGAGGCGCGCTACGCAGGCGAGCTTGTCTCGCAGATGCACCACTACCGCGCCCCCAAGACCCCCTCGGAGCTGGTGCTCGAAGCGCTGAACAACCCCATCGGCACGCCCAAGCTCAGCGTCATGGCGGAGGGCAAGAAAAAAGTCGTCATCATCGCCAGCGACCACACGAGACCCGTGCCCAGCAAGGTCATCATCCCGCCCATGCTCGCCGAAATCAGACGCGGCAGCCCGGATGCGGATATCACCCTGCTCGTCGCCACAGGCTGCCACCGCGAGACAACCCGCGAGGAGCTTGTCGGCAAGTTCGGCGAGGACATTGTCGCCAACGAGAAAATCGTCGTCCATGACTGCGACGACGCCGCAAATCTTGTCAGCCTCGGCAAGCTGCCCTCCGGCGGCGAGCTGATCATCAACAAGGTCGCGGCGGAGGCCGATTTATTGGTCGCCGAGGGCTTTATCGAGCCGCATTTCTTCGCCGGCTTCTCCGGCGGCAGAAAGAGCGTCCTGCCCGGCATCGCCTCCCGCAAGACGGTCATATTTAACCACAACGCCCAGTTTATCGATGACGAGCGCTCCCGCACGGGAATCGTGGACGGCAACCCCATCCATATCGACATGCTCTATGCCGCCCGCGCCGCCCGCCTCGACTTCATCGTAAACGTCGTCATAAACTCCGACAAGGAAGCCATCTATGCCGTCGCAGGCGACGTTGACCTTGCCCACAGGGATGGCCGCGATTTCCTCTGCTCCCAGTGCAAGGTTCAGAGCGTCCCCTCCGACATAGTCATCTCCACAAACGGCGGCTATCCCCTCGACCAGAACATCTATCAGTCCGTAAAGGGCATGACGGCTGCGGAGGCCACGGTGAACAAGGGCGGCGTCATCATCATGCTGTCCAAGTCGAACGACGGCCACGGCGGCAAGGTGTTCTACGAGACCTTCAAAAACGAAAAGAACCTTGAGCGCATGATGCGCACCTTCCTCGATACTCCCCCGGAGGAAACAATTATCGACCAGTGGCAGTCCCAAATATTCGCGCGGCTGCTCATGCGCGCCACCGTCATATTTGTCTCCGACTCGCCGGACGATATCGTCTCCGACCTCCACATGGTCCCCGCGCACTCGCTTGAGGAGGCCGTCGCCAAGGCGGATGAGATTTTGGCAGCCAAGGGCATAAAGAACGCCAAGATACTCTCAATCCCCGACGGCGTCTCCGTCATGGTGCTGTAAGGCCTATGAAAAAAGCGGTTTTGATTCCGGATTCCTTCAAGGGAACACTCAGCTCCGCGCAGATATGCGCCGTGATGCGGGAGCGAATCCTCGCGTATTATCCGAGCTGCGCAGTCTCCGCCATACCCGTCGCCGACGGCGGCGAGGGCAGCGTGGACGCCTTTCTCGCCGCCCTCGGCGGCGAGAAGGTTCGGGTGGACGTCGAAAATCCGTATTTTGAGACAATGAATTCCTTCTACGGCCTGCTGGACGAAGGCAAAACGGCGGTGGTCGAAATGGCCGCCTGCGCCGGCCTGCCCCTCGTGGAGGGACGTAAAAATCCCGCCAAAACCACCACCTACGGCGTCGGAAAGCTCATCCTCGCGGCTGCGGAGCACGGAGCGGGGCGCATAATCGTCGGCCTCGGCGGCAGCGCGACAAACGACGCGGGCTGCGGCGCGGCGGCTGCCGTGGGCATAAAATTCTACGACGCAAAGGGCGAGAGCTTCATCCCCACCGGCGGCACCCTTATCGATGTCGCGCGGATTGACGTCTCCGGCAAAAGCCACGCGCTCGACGGGGTCGAGATAGTCACGATGTGCGACATAGATAACCCCATGTACGGCGTGACGGGCGCGGCATATATCTTTGGGCCGCAAAAGGGCGCCGATGAGGCCATGGTAAAGTCGCTGGATGCCGGTCTTCGCCACCTTGGCGACGTCATAGCCCGCGACCTCGGCCGCGACCTCGCGACTGTCCCCGGCGGCGGCGCGGCCGGCGCAATGGGCGTCGGTATGATGGCGTTTTTCGGCTCGGGCCTGCAAATGGGCATTGAGACGGTCCTTGATACCGTGAGCTTCGACAGCGTCATATCGGACGCGGACATAATTTTCACCGGCGAGGGGAGAATCGACTCCCAAAGCCTGCGCGGCAAGGTCGTCATAGGCGTCGCAAGGCGCGCCAAAAAGCAGGGCAAGCCGGTTGTCGCAGTCGTCGGCGGCGCGGACTACGAAATTTCCGCGGCGTATGACGAGGGCGTCAGCGCTATCTTCCCGATAAACCGCCTGCCTCTTGATTTTTCCGAGAGCAGAAAGTTTTCCGAGGGCAACCTCGCCTTCGCAATGGACAATATCCTCCGCCTCCTTAAAAGCGCGGAATAACAGCAAAGCAATACGGCGTCTCATCACTTTGACGAGACGCCGTATTCTGTCAAAAAAAGCAGTATCCGCCCGCATTTAATCGGGTGAATACTGCTTTTTAAAACACGCGGAACAGATTATTTAAGCATGGCGGCGATGGCGGCCTTTTGCTTCAATCCGACGGAGGAGCTGACAAGCTTGCCGTCCTTCATGACAGCTAACATGGGTATGCTCATGACGCGAAACTGCGAGGCAAGCTCGGCTTGCTCATCGACGTTGACCTTGCAGAATTTGACGGCGGAGCCAAGCTCCTCGGACAGCTCATCCACGATGGGGGAGAGCATGCGGCAGGGTCCGCACCACGGCGCCCAAAAGTCTATGAGCACGGTCTTTTCGGAGGACAGCACCTCTTGCTTGAAATTTTCTTTGGTGGCTATTGTAACTGACATAATAAGTAACTCCTTTATTTCTTTTTCTTGACCCGAATATACACCATTCGGCAAAGACAATCCGTGACATTGTTACAAAGGCGCGGGCGGAAGATTAAAGCTCTATCAATTTTCGGCAATTGCGCTTATAATACAGATACTATATTGCGGCAAAAGGCGGGAATCACATGGAAGAACTTTTAAAGAACAGCTTGCCGTTTTGGAACGGGCTGACGGCTGACGAACGCCGATTGCTTGTCGATACTCTGCAAATCCACAGCTACGCCAAGGGCACGGTTTTGTATTACGGCGGCGGCGAGTGCGCCGGCGTCGAAATCGTCAAGAGCGGACGGGCGAGGGTCTATATAAACTCGCGGGACGGCAAGGAGATAACGCTCTACCGCATCCTCGACAACGACGTCTGCATGATGAGCGCGGCGTGCATGATAAAAAACATCAACTTCGGCATCAGCATAGAGACGGAGGCGGACAGCGAGATTGCCGTCATTCCGCGCGGCGTATACCAAAAGCTGAACGATGAAAATATGGCGGTAAAGAGCTTCACGCTCGATATGGTCGCCTCAAAGTTTTCGGATGTCATGTGGCTTTTGGAGCAGCTCGTGTTCTCAAACATGGGCCGTCGGCTTGCGGGTGTGCTCATGGAGCAGTCGGCACTCGCGGAGAGCCTGACCCTGAACATCACGCACGAGAAAATCGCCGTAGACCTCGGCACTGCCCGCGAAGTCGTGACGAGACTGCTCAAGCAGTTCCAAACCGAGGGGCTTGTCACCCTCTCCCGCGGCAGAATCGAGATAAGCGACGAGGCGGCGCTCCGAAAAATGAGCGAGGAATAACACATTAAAACGGCAGCGAACGGTTTTTCCGCGTTCGCTGCCGTTTTTTCTTATGACGCGCTGTCGCCCGTAATCATCGCTATGCCGTCGCGGAGGGTTTTCTCGCTGATTGCGCCGCGCGCGCCGGTAACGAGATAGCCGTCGCTGTCGATGAAATAGGTCGTGGGCAGGGAGGTGACGCCGTATACGGCGGCGGCGTCCTGCTTGGTGTCGTAGTAGACGGGGAAGGTGAAGGCGTTGTCCTCTATGTGTTTTTTGCCGCTCTCAAGGGTCTCGCGCCCGCCGACCATATCGACCATCACAAAGGTGACGTCACCCGCAAGCTCCGCACAGACGGCGTCGAAGTCCGGCATCTCGCTCTTGCAGGGTGAGCACCAGGAGGCCCAGAAATTCAGCACCATGGGCTTGCCGATAAGCTCGGAGAGCTTAACCTCATTGCCGTCCTTGTCCACGACGGTAAAGTCGGGTGCCATGGTTTTTTCCTCGTCCGGCTTGGCGCTGCTTTGGCCGCTGATGTTTATCGGCGTCACGCTCTTGCTGAGGCCGTTATAGAAAAAGACGGCGGCGACAAGAAGAAGCGCGAAGGCGATGACGCCGAGTATCGTTTTTGTTTTGTTGTTCATGTCATAGCTCCTTTAAAAGGTCAGCAGGGACAGAAAATATCCCATGCCGCCGGTCATCATCAGAATGCCGATTGCAACGAGCAGGCCGCCGGAGATGATGTTTATGCCGCGATAATGCCTCTTGATAAAATCAAAGGTGCTTTTCAGGCGGTCAATGAGAATTGCGCTCGCGACAAAGGGTATGCCGAGTCCCGCGGAAAACGCGAGCAGCATCAGAATGCCCTGAAGCGCGCTGCCCTGCTGTCCCGCCAGTATCAGCGCCGAGCCGAGGAATGCGCCGACGCAGGGCGTCCAGCCGATGGAGAAGACAATGCCGAAGGTGAGCGAGGAGAAGAACCCCAGCTCCTTTGTGTTTGCCTCTCCGCGATGGGTGCCGTTGAGAAAGCCGATTTTCAGCACGCCGAGGAAGTTCAGCCCGAAAAGGACGACAATCAGCCCCGTGACGAGGTTCAGGACCGTGCTGTATTCCCGCAGCAGCCTGCCGACGCTCCCCGCAAAGGCGCCGAGGGAGACAAAGACGAGCGTGAAGCCGAGCACAAAGCCGAGCGCGTTTGTGAGCGCCTTGCTCTTTTCGCCTTGACGGTTTGCCGCGAAATAGGAGACATAGACGGGCAACATCGGCAGGAGACAGGGCGAGATGAAGGTGATGATGCCCTCCAAAAACAGTATGATGTATTGCATGTGTATTCCTGTCCTCTCACTTTATGGTTTCATTATAACCCAAGAGAAACGTCCTGTGTGTGATAATGTCACATTTATTTTCCTCCGTGGGCTTTCTCCGCGCTGCGGGGATATAGGCATACAAATGTGGGATAAAATGCGGAATTTGGCCTAAAAAGCACAAAAAAGCTGTGTGTTTTAATTGACTTCACTGCCGGTATTGCATATAATAGTAAAATTAGTATTCTGTAGAAAAATGGTGTAAAATGGTGAAAAGCTATATTTCCGCGACCGAGGCTTCGGGCAAGCGGATTTTCGGTGAGATATCAAAAAAGCCCAGGAGGATTCCGATATGTCGTCTTTGAAAACTGTTTTGGTGGTCGATGACAACGTCGTCAACAGGACGATACTTTCAAAAATTCTTTCCAAAGAATATACGGTTCTTCAGGCAGAAAACGGACAGGCGGCTCTTGAGCGCCTGAATGCGCATAGCGACGAAATCTCCGCCGTTATGCTTGACATTCTCATGCCCGTTATGGACGGCTATGCCGTCCTTGAAGCAATTCGAAATGACGGCAGATACGGCAATCTCCCCATCATCGTGACGACTGAAAACAGCAACAGCGATACCGAAATAAAGGCTCTTACCCTTGGCGCATGGGATTTTGTCTCAAAACCCTACAACCCCGAAATAATCCGCTTCAGACTCAAAAACGCAATCGACAGAAGTCAGCTCTCAGCCTTGAAGGAGCTGCAATATCTGGCGGAATACGATGCCCTGACGGGCATCTACAACAAGACGAAATTCTTTGATGCAACGCATGAAATGCTAAGCGAGGCGGAGGGAGAGAATTTTGTCTTTCTTCGTTTTGATGTGGACAGATTCCAGCTTATCAACTCATTTTTCGGCACTGCCGAGGGGGATAAGCTGCTTGTATATATAGCCGAGCATATAGCGGCGGACGCCGCTAATTTTAAAAAAGTTACCTTCGGCAGAATCGAATCCGATATCTTCGGCTTTTGTATGCCCTATGAACCCAAATCCACGGAATATATGGTTGAGCGCTCCAAAAGACTGCTCGTGAAATACAACCCCAACTACGACATTGTCCCCTCCGTCGGCATCTACATTATTGACGACAACTCAATCCCCGTGGAGGAAATCTACAACCGCGCGACCCTCGCCGCCAAGACCTGCAAGGGCAACTATATCGACTACTACGCCTACTACAACGAGCGCATGAGCCTTGCCCTGACCATAGAGCAGGAAATCACAAACGACATGAACTTTGCGCTCGAGAACGGTCAATTTGAAATATATTTTCAGCCCCAATACAATATCCACACAAACCTGCCCTGCGGCGCGGAGGCGCTTGTAAGATGGATGCACCCCAAAAAAGGCATGCTCTCGCCGGGCGTATTTATACCCATCTTCGAGCGCAACGGCTTCATAACCAAGCTCGACTATTACGTCTGGGAGCAGGCGTGCAAGTGCCTGCACGAATGGGAGGAGCAGGGGATAACCCCCTATCCCATCTCCGTCAACGTCTCCCGCGTTAACGTCTATAACCCGCAGCTGCCCGAGCTTCTCCTTGGGCTTGTCCGAAAATATCACGTCAGTCCTGCGCTGCTTGATTTGGAACTTACGGAAAGCGCCTACACCGATAACCCCGTCGCCATGAGAAAAACCATGACCATGCTCCGAAGCTACGGCTTCACCGTCATGATGGACGACTTCGGCAGCGGCTATTCCTCGCTCGGCCTCCTTAAGGACATCATGATTGACATCCTCAAAATCGACATGCTGTTTCTCTCCCGAACCGAGATTCCCGGCAGAGGCGAAAACATAATCGCCTCCGTCATCCGCATGGCAAAGTGGCTCAACATCCCCGTGATTGCCGAGGGCGCCGAGACCGCCGAGCAGGTGGATTTTCTCAGGAGCGTCGGCTGCGACTACGCGCAGGGCTACTACTTTGCCCGCCCAATGCCTCGCGAGGACTACGAAAAGCTCTGCCGCAGCCAGGCCTTCGACCCCAAGCCCATCACCGCGAAGCAATATGAAAACTATCGCTATGACGATTTGTTTGCCTTCAACAAAGAAATGAAGCTGCTCTTCGGCAACGCTCTGCAGGTCGCCGCCATCTATGAATTTGTCGATGACCACATCGAGATGATCAGAGTCAACGAGGCGTATTACGCCCTGCTCGGGCACGACGACATGCTCTCAAATGCGCCGGGGACTCTCAGCATGATTGACAAGGAATACCGCGCGCCGCTGCTGAAGGCCTTTCGCGAGTGCGCCAAAACAAGGGAGCTTGCCGAGTGCGAGTATCCGCGCAGCCGCGTGGGCGGGGAGCCGATTTGGATATACATGAAGCTCCGCTATGTCTCCACCGTCGGCAACAAGCACATCATTATCGGCGAGCTGACCGATATAACCATGCGCAGGCGGCTCGACTCCGAGCTTCAAAAATACAGGACCTCGCTCCTCTCAAGCAGCCACGATACCCATACAGTCCTCATTGTCGATGACGCCGCCGTGAACCGCACAATCCTCAAGAAAATTCTTCAGGATAAATTCAGCTTTTTGGAGGCGGAAAACGGCGAGGAGGCCATCGAAATACTCGGCGAAAACCTCAATCAAATCGACCTCATCCTGCTGGACATTACCATGCCGAAAATGGACGGCAAGGAATTTCTCCAATACAAGAAAAAACGTCCGGAGCTTGACGGCATCCCCGTCATAATGATTACCGCGGACGAAAGCCCCGAGCAGCAAATCAGCACCCTCTCGCTCGGCGCGAACGACTATATCGTCAAGCCCTTTATTCCCGAGGTCGTAAACCGCCGCATCAAAAACGTCATGGATTCCAACCGCCGCTTCAGAGAGATGGTCAAGGAATACAACAACATGTCGGAGCAGGTGAAAACCGACCAGATGACGGGTCTTCTCAACAGAGCGAGCGCCGAGGTCATGATAGCAAAGCGCCTTGAGAACGCCTCCGCCACCTGCGCCATGCTGATGCTGGACATTGACAACTTCAAAAAATTCAACGATACGCGCGGTCACGCCTATGGCGACGAGGTCATCACCGAGGTCGCCGAGAAGCTTCGCGCCTCCTTCAGACAGGGCGACATTTTGGTGCGCATGGGCGGGGATGAATTCTCGGTTTTCATGGACAACGTCCCCGATGCCGCGATGGTCGAGCAGAAGGCGCTCAAGCTCTGTGCGAGCATGTACGACATTGAAATCGACGGCGAAAATGCCGACATAACCTGTTCCGTGGGCATCACGCTCACGTCGGAGACGGAGCGTTCGTTTGACGCGATGTACAAAAACGCCGACAAGGCGCTCTATAACGCGAAATGCCAAGGCAGAAATACCGTCTCCGTCTACGGCGAGGAGCCGGGGGAGACCTCCGTCTCAAAGTGGATTACGGACGCCGAGAGTGTCCTTGACACCATCAACGACAGTGTCTACGCCTGTGACAGGGACACCTATGAGCTTATCTACGCCAACGACAGCCTGTGCAGATTTGCGGGCGTCACCCGCGAGGAGTGCAAGGGCAAAAAGTGCTATGAGGTCCTTATGCACAAAAAGTCGCCGTGCAGCTTTTGCTCGCTTTCAAAAATGTCGGAGAGCAAGGTCTACACCAGATTATTCCGCGTACCCAACAAGTCGCAGGTTTTACTTATGCGCGGAAAAAATGTCAACCGCAACGGGATTTTCGTCCATTTGGAGGTCGCGGTCGATGTAACGGAAATCGAAAACATGGATTTATATTGGCAGGAGGCACACAATGCGGGAAAGTGAAATAAAGCGCAGGGAGCCGATGGGCGACGAGCGTGAAATAAGCGGCCTCAAAGAGGAAGAAGCGATATATGCCATCGCTCTTAAACAGGCGGGGCTTACATATTGGGTCTTTGACATAGCGAAAAAAGCAATCTGCAATTTTCACAACACCACACATGCTAAAGGCTTCGACAACGTCTCGGAAATCTACAACGTCCCGGAAGTTTTCTGCTCCGAGGACAGCCGGATGCATCCCGAGGACGTGCCCGGCGCCATCGGTATGTTCGACAGAATTTGCGCCGGCGAAAAAAACGTGAAGGGCACGTCCCGCTGGTGGAACGAAAAAAGCAAGGCCTGGTGCTGGTATGAGGTCACCTATACCACGATTTTCGACGATGACGGCAAGCCCGTCAGGGCAGTCGGCACGGCGGTAGACATCACCGAGCGCATCAGTATGGAGGAACGCTACAACGAGGAAATCGAGTGGAGAAAAGTACACAATCAGGAAGTCATAGGCTCCTTCAAGATGAACCTCTCCCGCAACATCTGCGAGGACGGTCAGAGCGAAAATCCCTTTATCCGAACCTTTCAGGGCAACGGAACGGTCGACGGCTTCTTCGAGCGCGAATACGCCACCCACTTGGATGAGGACGAATTGGCGCGATACATGGACACCTTCAACCGAGAAGCCCTCCTTGAACGCTTCAGGAACGGCAAGATGAGCGTAGCTCAGGAATCCTATGTGAGCTACGGCGGCGGCATGGGCATCTGGATAAAAATCGAGCTGAATATGTTCCAAAATCCTCAAACCCGCGATATAGAGGCCTACATCTACGCCACGGACATAAACAAAGAAAAGCTCGCCCGCGCGCTTGTTGACACCGTCGTAAACATGGATTACGACTATCTCGCGCTTTTGGACGCCGTCGCGGACGACTATACCATCTTCGCCAAAACAGGCGGCGAAACCCCGCTTCCGCCCTTCCACGCGAGCAGCTACGAAAAAGAAGTCGAGCAATACGCGCGCGAGTTTTTGGTGGAGGAGGATATCGAAAAGAACATCCGCGAAATGTCCTACAAAAATCTTTTCGAGCAGCTTGAGACGCGGGAGGTGTTCACCGCCTACTGCCGCATCCGGGAGCCGAGCGGGGGCATAAGTCGGAAAAAGCTGCAATTTTCATACCTTGACAGGCAAAGAAAGAAAATCATCGTCACCCGCAGGGACATAACCGATATCTACAACGAGGACAAAAAGAAAACCGAGGCTCTGAGGGATGCACTTATGGCGGCGCAGCAGGCAAATACCGCAAAGTCCGAGTTTCTCTCCCGCATGAGCCACGAGATAAGAACGCCGATGAACACCATTATCGGCATGTCAACTCTCGCCGCAAGCTGTGTAAAGGACCCCGTCCAGGTATCGGAATACCTCTCCAAGGTCGGAATTTCCGCGCGGTTTTTGCTCTCCCTGATAAACGACATTTTGGACATGTCGAGAATCGAGAGCGGCAAGGTCATGATTCGCCGCGAAAAAATCCCCTTTGAGGAATTCATAAACGGCATAAACAGCATCTGCAACGCTCAGGCGCGGGAGAAGGGCGTGGAATACGACGCAATCCTCACGAGCTTTACCGAGGACTACTATATCGGCGACGCGATGAAGCTCCAACAGGTGCTCATCAACATCATCTCCAACGCCATAAAATTCACGCCGACGGGCGGGAAGGTTCAATTCATCGTCCATCAGGAGAAAACAAAGCAGGACGAGGCGGTCATGAAGTTCGCCATAAACGACACCGGCATCGGCATCAGCGAGGCGTTCATCCCGCATCTTTTCGAGCCGTTCGAGCAGGCGCGGGTCGGCGCGGATTCGCCCTACGGCGGGACGGGGCTGGGCCTTGCCATCTGCAAAAACCTCGTTGACCTCATGGACGGCAAAATCAGCGTGAACAGCATCGAGGGCGTCGGGAGCGAATTCATCGTAGAGGTCAAGCTCAGCATCCCCGAGGAGAGCAGGCGCGCGGCAAAGCAGAAGCCGACCTACAGCTTCGATACCCTTAGGGCGCTTGTCGTCGATGACGACATTATCATCTGCCGCCACACGAGGCAGATACTTTGGGATATGCGGGTGCAGGCGGAATACGTCGTCTCCGGCGCGGAGGCGGTGGCGGCCGTGCGCTCCAAGTGGGAAAAGAAAGCCTCCTACGACGTGATTTTGGTGGACTGGAAAATGCCGGATATGGACGGAATCGAGACGGCGCGCGAAATCCGCAAGATAGTCGGACCGGAGGTCACCATAATCATCATGACCGCCTACGACTGGGCGGGAATCGAGGTCGAGGCAAAGCGGGCGGGCGTCAACCTGCTCATCTCAAAGCCGCTGTTCAAGTCCTCTCTCTGTTCCGCCTTCGAGAAAATTTACAGCGAAAAGGACGTCCCCGCAAAGCCGCTCTCTCAGGGTGAATACGACTTCACGGGAAAGCGCGTTTTACTTGTCGAGGACCACGCGCTCAACGTCGAGGTCGCAAGAAAGCTCCTTAACGCAAAGCATCTTGAGGTCGAGGTCGCCGAAAACGGCCTCCGTGCAATCGAAACCTTCGCGCAGAAGCCAACGGGCTACTACGACGGGATTTTAATGGATATCCAAATGCCGGTTATGGACGGGCTGACGGCGGCAAAGGCAATTCGCCAAATGCTCAAGAGCGACGCGAAAACAATTCCCATAATCGCCATGACCGCAAACGCGTTCGAGGAGGACATCGAAAAAACGAGAGCCGCCGGAATGAACGCGCACCTGACCAAACCCATAGAGCCGTATCTTTTGTACAAAACAGTGCAGAGTTTTCTTTGGAAGGAGGATTAGGTACATGAAAAAACTTGCGGAAATAGAAGCGGATTTGACAGAGCTTTCCCTGCCTATCGGATTCATGATTGTCAGAGCGAACCCGGATTTTGAAATTCTCTTTGTTAACAGCATGTTCGCCGAAACCCTCGGCTATGAAGATGTGGAGGAATTTCTGGTCTCACATCGGAATTCCGCATGGAACTGTGTCTTTTCCGATGACAAAAGCTATCTGAGATATGCGGCGGAAGGGCGAATAGGCAGATTTGACCCGTTTGAAATAACCTACCGCGCAGTGAAAAAAGACGGCAGCCTGATTTGGGTCACTCAAAATTCGCGGCATTCGCACGACGAAAACGGCAACGAGATTATTTTCGCCTACTATACCGACATCACCGCTCAAAAACATATGGGCGAGACCATCCTTGAGGGCGCAAAGAAATACGAGACCCTCATAAACTCCATCCCCGGCGGCGTGGGAATGTATAAAATGGACGACAAATTCACGCCTATCTTCATCAGCGACCAAGTATACTCGCTCTGCGGCATGACGAAGGAGGAATACTGCGAGGCGACCCGCGATTCAACCCTTGCGGTCTTCCATGCGGACGACAGGCAGGGGCTGGTTGAAGCCGTTCAAACCGCATATTCGCAAAATCGCAAATTCGATTACACCCACCGCGTGCGGCAGAAGGACGGCAGCTATCACTGGATGCGCGTCAGCGGTCAGGTGATGGCTCAGCGGGACGGCACGCCGATTCTCTATACGGTTTTCACCGACGTAAATGAGCAGATAAAGGCGGAGCACGCGCTGCGCGAGAGCGAATTTCGCTACGCCACGGCGGTAAAGGCCTCCAACATCAACATCTGGGAATATGACTACGCCGCGGACGCGATGACGATTTTCTCCACCTCTCCCAAGGTGAATCACGAAAACCCGGTAATTGACAATTATCTTACCTCCGTGGTTTCGGAGGGACACATCCGCGAGGACTCCGCCCCCACGCTTTATGATATGATGGAGAAAATGAAAAACGGCGCAAGGGAAATGTCCGCCGACCTTTGGATACGCCAGCGGCGGGAGGACGAATTTTGGTGCGAGCGCGTAGTCTATAAGAATATCTTTGACGAGGACGGAAAGCCCCAAAAGATATATTGCGTGGGGCAGGACGTGACAAAGGAAAAGGAAGCGGAAAAACGCTACCGCGACGAGATATCCTACCGCAAGGCAATGCAAAGCGCCACAATGGCTTCCATCAACATGAATCTGACCCAAAATACCATTTTGGACTACAACAGCATTTTCCCGGAGATAATGCTGCGCATGAAGAAATCCAAAACGGCGCAGGAATACTTCGAGCACGTCTACACCGAGCTTACATCTCCCGAAATGCGTGAGAAGTGCGCGGCGGTTTTCAGTCGCGAACCGCTCCTCAGGCGCTTTGCAAAGGGCGAGACAACCGTCTCCCTCGAGCTGACGAGAACAATAGGAAATCGCCGCTATTGGACAATCGTGACCGCCCATATGATGAAAAGACCGGAGGATATGGACGTCGTCGCTTTCATCTACACCACAAACATCACAAACGAGAGAACCATGCAGAATGTGATGAACGCCATAGTCAAAACCGATTACGACTTTTTGGTGGTCGTGGACGCGCGGCATAATACCGCCGCGAGATACAGCGAAAACGACTATGACCAATCCTACGCCTACGAGAGCCAGCACTTCGAGGAGGAGACGCAGGAATATGCGCGCCTCTATATCTGTCCGGAGGACGCCGAGCGCGTGGCGGCGGAGCTTACCATAAAAAACATCCTCGCGCAGCTTGACGCCGTCGGAACCTACCGCATTTTCTACGGCGTGCCGGATGCAAACGGGGGACTCTTCCAAAAACAGCTGCGCTTCTGCTACATCAATGCCGAGCTCGGCATATTCCTGATGACGAGGACGGACATAACAGCCGCCGTCGCCGAGCAGGAAAAGAGAAATCAGGAGCTGGTCGAGGCAGTCAAAATGGCAGAGCATGCCAACGCCGCAAAATCCGAATTTCTATCCCGCATCAGCCACGAGATACGAACGCCGATGAACGCAATCATGGGAATGGCCCAAATTGCCTCGCAAAACCTCGACGACAAGGCCTTTGTCCTTGATTGCATCGAAAAATCCCAATATTCCTCGCAATACCTGCTGCAGCTCCTCAACGACATCCTCGATATGTCCAAAATCGAGACGGGCAAAATTACGCTCAAAAACGAAATAATCAACTGCACGCGCTTTCTGAACTCCATCAATACCATCATTGCCACGCAGGCGGAGGCAAAGGGCGTAACCTATAATGTCAAAATATTCGACGGCTGCAAGGCCAGCTACTTGGGCGACGGTATCCGCCTTCAGCAGATTCTAATCAACATCCTCTCCAACGCCGTCAAATTCACAAAGCCCGGCGGAACCGTCCGACTTGACATCTCGCTGATTGCCTCCGACAAAAAAAGAGCGGATATCCGCTTCAAAATCAGCGATACCGGCATAGGAATCGGCGACGAGTTTCTTCCGAACATCTTCAAGCCCTTCTCGCAGGAGCATAACGGCTCCACAAGCAGCTACGGCGGCAGCGGCCTCGGGCTTGCCATCTCCAAAAATTTGGCGCAGCTCATGGGCGGGGACATAAACGTGGATAGCCACACGGGCGTCGGCACCGTCTTCACGGTGCATATCCCCTTCGGCATCCCGACGGGCAATGCGGAGCCCAAGGAATATGCGGCCACGGAGGACCAAGCCGAATACGATTTCGGCGGAAAGAGATTCCTGCTGGTGGAGGACCATCAGCTCAATGTCATGGTGGCGAAAAAGCTGCTCGAGCACAAAAAAGCCGCGGTGGATGTGGCGCTGAACGGCAGGTTCGCGCTCGACATGTTTGCCGCCGCGCCGGAGCACACCTATGACGCCGTCCTCATGGACATCAGAATGCCCGTGATGGACGGTCTGCAGGCGGCGGAGGGCATCAGAGCCATAGACAGCGCCTACGCAAAGGACGTGCCAATCATCGCAATGTCCGCAAACGCCTTTGAGGACGACGTGAGCAAGTCAAGAAGCGCCGGGATGAACGCGCATCTCGCAAAGCCCATCGACCCCGACCTGCTCTACGGAACCCTATATCGTCTTTTACACGGGGAAGGAGAGAAAAACAATGGCCACAATGCTTGAGAAATTAAACGAATACGGCGCCGATGTGCAAGGCGCAATGGAGCGCTTTTTGGGCGACGAGGAGCTGTATGAGGCCTGCTTCATGGTCTTTTTGGCGGACGAAGCCTTTCCGCTCCTTGGCGAAGCGCTTGCGCTTAAGGACTACACGCAGGCGTTCGAGGCGGCGCATACGCTCAAGGGCGTCGCAGGGAACATGGGCCTGACCCCGATATACAACCTCATCTGCGGCATTGTGGACGCTCTCCGCGCAAAGGATTATTCCGATTTGCAGACCCAATACGCCGAGATAAACAATCAGCTTTCCAAGCTAAAGGCGATTCAGGGATAGAAATTAACCGCTAAAAAACGACAAAGTCGGCGCATGTGTAGCATGCGCCGACTTTTTTGATTTAAATTGTGCGTTTAAGTGGAAAGCGCTTGTAAATAGTTACATATGAATATATAATGCGAATGCGTATGATAATTATGTAACCGAAATTGCATACAGCAAGTTTCAAAACATAGATCTATTATTTTTT
>JAVVTL010000005.1:35160-36274 GCA_036653715.1 Oscillospiraceae bacterium | reverse complement strand
CTGACCTTTCCCCCTCCTCCGAATTAAACAAAATCTTTATTTTGTTTAATTAACTATTGACAACTGTGCGGGTATTCCCTACAATGGGATTGGTTGGGGGTGATTGTTTTGGATTACAGGATTGAGTCGCCGCAGATACTTCGGGACTTTTTGGCTTACCATGAGACTATTAAGGGCCACTCGCGAAACACGGTCGATGAATATTTTCTTGACCTGCGCAACTTCTTTCGCTTTTTGAAAATCAGCCGCGGCATCGCTCCGCGTGCGGCCGAGCCGAGCGAGATTTCCATAATGGACGTTGACCTGCCCTTCGTACAGGCCGTCACGCTGACGGAGGTATATGAATATCTCTCATACCTCGCGCGCGACCGCGTCCGAAACGAAAACAGCCGTGAGCCGAAATACGGCCTCTCCGCCTCGACAAGAGCGCGCAAAATTGCGACCATCCGCAGCTTCTTTAAATACCTGACCGTCAAGGCAAAGCTGCTTGACGAAAACCCGGTTGCCGACCTTGATTCCCCGAAGTCCACAAAGACCCTCCCCCGCTACCTGACGCTCGACGAGAGCCGACGCCTGCTCATGGCGGCCGATGGAATAAACAAGGAACGCGATTACTGCATTTTGTGCCTGTTTTTGAACTGTGGACTGCGAATCTCCGAGTTAGTCGGCATAAATGTTCAGGATGTCCGCTCTGACAATATCAGAGTGCTCGGAAAAGGCGACAAGGAACGCATCGTCTACATAAACGACGCCTGCGCAGAGGCAATTAACAACTATCTCCCCGTGCGCAGCGCCATGTCCGGCCAATCATGCAGCGCGATGTTCCTCTCGAACAGGCGCAGCCGTATAAGCCGCGAGACGGTTCACGCAATGGTGAAGCGCACTCTCTTGAAGGCCGGCTTGGACCCCGATAAGTATTCCGCGCACAAGCTGCGGCACACGGCTGCAACGCTGATGCTGCAAAACGGCGTGGATATTCGCACCCTGCAAGAGGTTTTGGGTCACGAGCACCTAAACACGACGCAGATATACACGCATGTCGATAACGCCGAGCTGCGCACTGCCGCCGCGGCAAACCCTCTCGCGTCCTTCTCTCCGGAGAAAAAATAGTTAA
>JAVVTL010000005.1:0-35060 GCA_036653715.1 Oscillospiraceae bacterium | reverse complement strand
GAACTTGTCCTTGCCCTTTTAATAAAAAAATGGCATAATCGGAAACATAATCTGTCTGTTTTCGTCTCTACACATGTCTACAATTAATGAATTAGGGAGAAACATGACATGAAGAAACTTCACAGACCCGCTTCCCTGCTCATCGCAGCGCTGCTCGTCGTCTCGCTTGCCGCCTGCGGAGGAAAACCCGCAGCGACTCCAACGCCGGGAAATGGGGATACTATAGGCGACATAGGCGCGACCTCCACTCCCGCGCCCACTCCCACCGTTGAGCCTACGCCCGCCCCCACGCTTGCTCCCACTCCGAAGCCCACGCTTGCCCCGACTCCCAAGCCCACGGCAAAGCCGACTCCGAAGCCGACAGCGAAGCCCACTCCCGCTCCGACACCCACGCCGGCTCCCGCAGATGGCGTCGTCGATCTCAAGGCTTTCTATGACACCATCACCACCACCTATGAATTCCCCTCTTTGCTTGACATGGATACCGCAGTGCTCGATGGCTTTTACCCCGGGCTTACGGCGATTTCCACAAAGCAATTGGTTGCAAAATGTTCTATGATCAGTGCAAATGCCACCGAATTTATGCTTATCGAGTGTGAAAAAGAGGAAGATATTGAGACAATAAAAACTCTGTTCGCAACGCGCAAGCAAGCACAGATTGACGGTGGAGCTTGGTATCCCTCCTGCATCGAGATGTGGGAAGCCGCGCAAATAGTCACAAACGGCCGCTATGCCATGCTTATTGCGCACGAGAATTCTGCCGATATATCCACGAGCTTCACGGCACTGTTCACCAAATAATTAAGCGGAGGACTCCCTCACATGGTCTTTTCCAGCCTGCTGTTCATGTTCATATACCTGCCCGTGGTTTTGGCAATATACTATGTTGCCCCGGTCCGCTGGCGCAATCCCGTCCTTTTCGTTGCAAACTTCATATTTTACGGCTGGGGCGAGCCGGTATATATACTGCTGATGCTCTTTTCCATCGCGGTTAACTATGTGAATGGTATGCTTGTCGATAAATACAGGGCGGACGACAAAAAAGCCAAGCGCATACTCCTGCTCAACGTTGTCATAAACCTCGGCCTGCTCGGCTTCTTCAAGTACTATGACCTCGTTGTGGGGACGCTCAGCCTCCTCCCCTTTATCGACATTGCCCCGCTCAATTTGGTTCTGCCGATAGGCATATCCTTCTACACCTTTCAGACAATGTCCTACCCCATCGACGTATACAGGGGCGACGCCGACGTGCAGAAGAACTTCGTCAGCTTCGGCACCTTTGTCGCGCTTTTCCCGCAGCTCATTGCGGGACCCATCGTCCGATATAAGGACGTCTCCGACCAGCTCGATTTCAGACCGAAAAGCGCCGACCAATTTGTCTCCGGCATACAGCGCTTTACTGTCGGTCTCGGTAAAAAAGTGCTTATCGCCAACAGCATCGGCGCGCTTTGGGACGTATACGCCGCAGTCGGCGCGTCGGAGCTGACGGTTTTCGGCGCTTGGCTCGGGATTGCCGCCTTTGCACTTCAGATATACTTCGACTTCTCCGGCTACTCCGATATGGCCATCGGCCTCGGGCGCATGCTCGGCTTCGAGTTCCTTGAGAACTTCAATTACCCGTATATCTCAAAGAGCATTACCGAGTTTTGGCGGCGCTGGCATATCAGTCTCGGCACATGGTTCAGGGACTATGTCTATATCCCCCTCGGCGGCAACAGATGCGGCGTCAAGCGGCAGGTATTCAATATTGTGCTTGTTTGGGCGCTGACCGGCATTTGGCACGGCGCAAACTGGACATTTATGCTATGGGGCCTCTATTTTGCGCTGTTTCTCGTGATTGAGAAGCTGTTTTTGCTGCGCTTTATGGAAAAATTGCCGGCCTTTTTGCGTGTCTTCTATACACAGCTCGTGCTCATGGTGAGTTGGGTCATATTTCAGCTCAACACGGTTTCCGAGGTCGGCGCATATCTCTCCGTCATGTTTGGCTTCGGCGAGGCGGGCTTCATCGCAAAAACGGATATTTATTATCTCACAAGCTACGCAGTGACCTTTATAGTCGCGATTTTTGCCTGCACTCCCGCCGGCAAGAGCCTCTATGCGCGACTGCCGGAGCGCATACGCGCCGTGGCAACGCCCACGCTGATTGCGCTTGCGCTGATTCTTTCCACCGCTTATCTCGTTGACGCGACGTATAACCCCTTCCTCTATTTCAGATTTTAGGAGCGAACGATGGGAAAAAAGACTCTTTGGGCGCAGCTCACGATATTTCTCGGGTTTATCGCCCTGTTTTTCGTTTTAAACTTAATAAAACCCGACGTGGAATTTTCCGACCGTGAAAACCGCTATCTTCAGCAGCGGCCCGAGTTCAGCTTTGACTCACTCTTTTCCGGGAAATTCACCACCGACTTTGAAACCTATGTCACGGACCAGTTTACGCTGCGCGACAGCTGGACGACCCTCAAGGCGCGATGTGAGCTTCTTATTGGCAAGCAGGCGAACAAGGGCGTCTATCTCTGCGACAATGAGACGCTCATTGAGGGCTTAAAAACGCCCGCGCAGGATAAGCTCGACGCAAACACCGACGCGCTGAACGCACTTGTCGAGAAAGCCGGCGTACCCGTGTATTTCTCACTCGTTCCCGGGAAATCCGAGATTCTGAGCGGACTTCTGCCGAAGAACGCACCGAATTACGACGGGCGTGAGATGATAAAATACTGCTACGGCAGGAGCAATGCCGTGAATGTCGATTTGCTCTCCCCTCTCTCGGAGCACGCGCAGGACTATATCTACTACCGCACCGACCACCACTGGACGAGCCTCGGAGCGTATTACGCCTATGCCGCGCTTATGGCGTCCATGGGACGTGACGCCGCGCCGCTTGAGAGCTATAGCCCCGTCACCGTCTCCGATGAGTTTTTCGGCACCACCTATTCAAGCTCCGGCTTCTCATGGATAGCGCCGGACAGCATTCAGACCTTTGTCGACCCGCCCGAGGGGCTTTCAATTCTCAATTATCCGCAGGGCACACCGGTTGACGGGAAGCTCTATGATTTTGACTTTCTTGAAAAGAAGGACAAATATTCGATGTTCCTGGGCGGCAACTCCCCTCTCCAGCAGATAAGCACGGGGACGCCCGACGCCCCTTCCCTGCTCGTTATCCGTGACTCCTACACAGACAGCCTCGCCCCCTTCCTGCTGAAGGATTTCTCCGAGGTGCACCTCATTGACCTGCGCTATTACCGCGCAAGCCTCACACAGTATATCGAGGAGAACGACATCGACGTCGTCCTTGTCTGCTATGCCCTCACGAGCTTCAGCACCGACGCCAATCTGTTCCTGCTCGGCAGGTAAATCAATAAGCATAACAAAAATCCACCGGCGGTAGCCGGTGGATTTTTGTTTATACGTTGTTAGGGCTGCTTTTCTATGCTGAGCTTACCGCCGAAGGCGAGGATGGAGGCGAGGACGGCGGCTACGGCGGCGGCCGAATCAAGGAAGACCGCAAACCAAACGGCACCGACGCCGACAAACGCCAAAACGAGCAGAAGAAGCTTGAGGAGCGCAACGCCCGCCAAGGTCATATACATGAGACGTCTTGCAAATTTTGCCTGTCCTATAGCGGAGGAAATGGCAAAGACGCTGCCGTTCACAAGGGCAATATCCGCGTCGCAGGCGGCAAGTCCCTGAACGTCACACATCGCAACGTCGATATCCGCCTCGGAGTGGGCAGCGGAAACGCCGCCGCGCACAAACATCAGACTGCTGTCCGGTGAGAGGCCGCGTTTTATGTTGGCAAGCTCCGCCGCGATTTGCTCGGAGCCGCAGCCGGCGAAGTATTTCTTTATGCCGTATTCGGCGGCAAAGGCGGAGGCGACGGAGGCGGGTTCGTCGGTGAACAGGCTGACAGAGGCGACGCCCTGCAAGCCAAGCTCCGCGACGCCCTCTGCGGTGTCACGCCTGACACTGTCGGATAAAATTATCCTGCCGGCGTATTTCTCCGCGACGGAGACGTAGAGCGACATTTCCTCGGAGACGTCATCCTCCGGCACGGAGACGCCCTTTCCGGACATCATGTCGAGGCTTCCCACGCAGATGCGGAGGTTATCCACAAAGACCTCTACGCCCTCCGGCGTCTCGGAAAATTCTTTAATCAGCTCGATATATATGCTCCCGCCGTAGGCGGAGATGACGGAATTCGCGTAGGGACTTGAGGAATATGCCATGGCATGTGCCGTCACCTTGAGGAGAAGCTCGGAGTCGATTTTCCCGCCCGTCTTGACGGAGGTGACGCGGGGATTGCCGTCCGTCAGCGTGCCGGATTTGTCAAAGGCGACCGCAGCGACGTCTGCGGCTTTTTCCATCGCCTCGCCGTTTTTGAAAACAGCGCCGTTTTTCAGAGCGCCGCCAATGGCGCAAAAGCGTATCATCGGGAAGGCCGCGACCATCGCAAAGGGATTCGCGACGATGATAAAGGTCAGCGCGCGGTGGACGGAGTCGATTATCTCGATTTTGTATATCAGAGGGATAAGCCCTGTCGCGACGACCGCCAATATCAGCATAATCGGGGGATAGAGCTTGAGGAAGCCAACGAGCGCCTTTGGCAGGGCGTCGCCCTTCATGCACTCGCGGGAGAGCAGGGTGCCCGTGAGCGCGGCGGCGGCGGAGTCCGAAGCTATGGCGGTTACATCACAGCGGAAGGCACCGTCAAGGCAAATACAGCCGGCAAGAATCTCGTCCCCCTCGGATAAGAGGAGCGGCTCGCCTACAATGCCGATGGGCGATGCGTCCAGACTGCCGCCGCCGGCGGCTATGATGCAGTCGCAGGGGACAATATCTCCCGGGGCAATGAGAATGACGTCTCCGACCTTTACTTCCTGAAGCGGAACCTCGACGTCCGCGCCCTCGCGTTCTACATGCGCCGTCTCGGATTCTACGGAAACGGCGTCTATAACCGTCTCGCGGGTGCGGGCGGAGGCATAGTCGACAAACATTCCGCCAAGCCTATAGAGCAGCACGAGTGCCGCCGCCTCTGCGGCGAGGCCTGTGAGGAAGGCTATCAGCGCAGCGCCGAGCATTAGGATGGGGCCTTCGAAGTAACGCCCGTCCATTATTGAGAGAGCGGCGGAGGCGACAGTGTCGTAGCCTGCGATAAGGGCCGCGGCTATGAGCATTATTATCGGCCAAGGCGCGGGGATTTTTGTGAATATCAGGGCTGCCGCAAAGAGAAGGCAGGAGACGATAAGTCTCACGACAAGCTGCAGGTCAAAGCCAAAGGCCGCGCCGCTGTACTTATCGGTGGTTCCGCCACGGCTCTCGCCGTCAGCTTTTGTAAGGAGTTCCTTAAGGTTCATATCTCCATACCTCCAAAATTATAATAGGCTCGCGGAGGGTATAAGAGGTTGTTTTCAAGCTTTTCCGTCGCAGCCGAGGACGTCCACAATTTTGTGGGAGACCATGGCCTTGATTGCCTCTCGCGCCGGCTTCAGGTATTGACGTGGGTCAAAGTGGTCGGGATGCTCCGCAAAGTACTGGCGGATGGTGGCTGTCATGGCAAGGCGCAGGTCGGAGTCGATGTTGATTTTGCAAACTGCGCTGCGCGCGGCCTGACGGAGCTGTTCCTCCGGCACGCCGATGGCTCCCGGCATATTTCCGCCGAATTTGTTGACTGCCTCAACAAATGCCTGGGGGACGCTGGAGGCGCCGTGAAGGACTATCGGGAAGCCGGGAAGTCTGCGCTCGACCTCCTCAAGGATGTCGAAGCGGAGCTGGGGATTGGTGCCGGGCTTGAATTTGAAAGCGCCGTGGCTTGTGCCTATGGCTATGGCAAGACTGTCCACGCCGGTTTTGGAGACAAATTCCTCGACCTCGTCCGGGCGGGTATAGGAGGAGTCCTCCGAGGAGACGTTGACGTCGTCCTCGATGCCGGCAAGTCTGCCAAGCTCGCCCTCGACGACCACGCCGTGGTCGTGGGCGTATTCGACGACCCTGCGGGTTAGCAGGATGTTGTCCGCAAAGGAGCTTTTGGAGCCGTCAATCATTACGGAGGAAAATCCGCCGTCAATGCAGCTCTTGCAAAGCTCGAAGGTATCGCCGTGGTCAAGGTGGACGCAGATGGGAAGGTTTGTCTCGATGACGGCGGCTTCGATGAGCTTCATGAGGTAGGTGTGGTTGGCGTATTTGCGGGCGCCGGAGGAGACCTGAAGTATCAGCGGCGCGCTGAGATCCTTTGCCGCCTCGGTTATGCCCTGTATGATTTCCATATTGTTTACATTGAAGGCACCTATGGCGTAGCCGCCCTCATAGGCTTTTTTGAACATCTCTTTTGATGTAACAATGCTCATTATACAAAATCTCCTTTATTTAGCGCGGTATTTTTTGTCACCTGTTTATTTATTATATCTCAAACGTATGATATAATCAATACAACCTTTTTTGATTTTGGAGGCAAGCACATGGAAAGAACTCTCAAGGGAGCCTGTATAATCGGGCAATCCGGCGGTCCCACCGCAGTAATCAACGCCAGCGCCTACGGTGTCATCCGAACTGCGCTCGATGCGGACTGCATCACAAACGTCTACGGTGCGGCGCACGGCATCAAGGGCGTTCTCGAGGATAAACTCTATGACATGGGTCGGGAGGACGCCTATGAGCTCTCGCTCCTCATGAACACCCCCTCCTCGGAGCTTGGAAGCTGCCGATACAAAATGTCCGACCCCGCCAAGGACGACGCCGACTACAGACGCCTCCTTGAGGTCTTCAAAAAGCACGATGTGCGGTATTTTTTTTATAACGGCGGAAACGACTCCATGGACACCTGCGACAAAATCAGCCGCTTCATGGAAAGCTCCGGCTATGAATGCCGCGTGATAGGCGTCCCGAAAACCATTGACAACGACCTTTTCGGCACCGACCACTGCCCCGGCTTCGGCAGCGCCGCAAAATACATCGCCACCTCCTGCGCGGAGATATACAAGGACGCGCACGTCTATGACACCGGCATGATTGTCGTTGTTGAAATCATGGGCCGCCACGCAGGCTGGCTTGCCGGCAGTGCCGCGCTCGCCTCTATCAGCGGCTGCGGACCGGACCTCGTCTATCTGCCCGAGGTTGACTTCGACATGGAACGCTTTGTTGCGGACGCCTCACGCATATACAAAGAGAACGGAAATTGTCTCATCGCCGTTTCCGAGGGAATACATTATTCCGATGGCAGCTTCGTCTCCGAGGCGAAGACCAGCGCGACGGACGGCTTCGGTCACGCCCAGCTCGGCGGGCTTGCCTCCCACCTTGCCGCCGTCCTCAAGGACAGAACGGGTGCCAAGGTTCGCGGCATTGAGCTCTCCCTCCTCCAGCGCGCGGGAGCGCACCTTGCCTCGGAAACCGACCTTGCCGAAGCCTTTATGGCAGGCAAGACCGCCGTGGATGCCGCCGTCTCCGGCATGAGCGGCAAAATGGTCGCCTTCAAGTGCAGCCGTGATGGCGGAAGCTACTCCTGCGAGCCGGAGCTTATCCCCCTCTCCTCCGCCGCAAACTTCGAGAAAAAGGTCCCTGTCGAGTGGATAAATGCCGAGGGCAACGGCGTGACTCGGGCTTTCATCGATTACGCGCTGCCTCTCATCAAGGGCGAGCCTGCGCGTGTGACGGAAAACGCCCTCCCCCGCTACGCCAAGCTGAAAAAAGTCCTCGCGAAATAAGTCTTTACATTAATCACCCCCATCCATTTTTCGGACGGGGGTGATTTTTATGTTATTTAACGGTATATGCGGCATATCGCGAGATTATTGCCGCCATCTGAGCGCGCGTCGCGTAATTTTTCGGAGTGAGCGTTGAGTTGCTCGAGCCGCCGACTATGCCGTTCAGGTAGCACCATGCAACGGCGTTCAGCGCGTAGTCGGATACCTCGGCGAAGTCGTCAAATATTTTTAAGACTCCCGCATCCTGCACCTCGGGCGAGCCTGAATAGCGGTAGAGGATGGAGCAAAGCTGTTCGCGCGTCACAGGCTCCGACGGATGGAACGTGCCGTCCTCATAGCCCTTAACAAAGCCGTTTGAGGCGGCCCAGCGCACGGGGGCGAAGTACCAGGCGGTCGTGTCCGCCACGTCGGAAAAAGACAGCGCCTCCGCGCCGACCGGGTGCAGACCCGCGTCGTATCTGTCAAGGACGGTAACGAGCATGCCGCGCGTCGTTAGGCCGTCGGGGTCAAAGCGCGTGGCAGAGACGCCTGAAAACAGCTTGGCGTTGAAGCAGTATTCGATGTAATCCCTCGCCCAGTGGTTTCCCACATCCGAAAAAAGCTGAATTCCGACGGGCGCGCCGCCCAAAAGTGCGGAGACGAAGCTCGACATGTCTATCTTGCCGTAGCCGAAATCTGTGTCGTAGCCGGGCTTTCCCGCGTCACGGCTTGTGGAAATTAGGAGGCTCTTAAAAGTATTCACATCCATGGTCGGGGTGACAGACTTTGCAACAGCCGCCATTGCCGCCACATGCGGTGCCGAAAATGACGTCCCGGCAACGCGGGAATAGGAGTCCGGCACACCGATGCCGGTGGTGACAATATCCACTCCCGGTGCGGAGACAAAAACGCTCTCGTTTTTCTGCGAAAAGCCGCTGACGTCGCCGTTTTGGCCATAGGCTCCGACGCCGATGACCTTGTCGTAGGCGGCGGGGTAGAAAAGCTGTTCCGTGCCCTCATTTCCGACTGCGGCGACAAGGATTACGCCCTTCGAGGCGGCATAGTTTACGGCGTCTCTCAGCGTGCGCGAGTCATCGGAAGCGCCGAAGCTCATGCAGATGACGGAGCAGTGGTAGTCGTCCACTGCCATATAAATGCCTCGGGTAATGTCCATCACCGCGGCCTCGTCAATGTTTGCAAAGCACTTGAGCGGCACTATTGAAATCGCGTCCGATATCCCGGCAATTCCCTTGCCGTTGTCTCTCGTCGCGGCAAGCACACCGCTGACGAGTGTGCCATGACCTAAGATATCGCTGTAATCATCGGTGGAATTTATGAGGTTTTTTCCGTGCAGTATGTCGGCGTCAAGCAGGTCCTCGTGCTCGGCATATATGCCCGAGTCTATGACCGCAACGGTTACGCCTGCGCCGTTAAGTCCGGCGTTCCAGGCGGCGTCCGCGCCGATATCCTTCAGATTCCACTGTTTGGAATAGTATTCGTCGCTCGAAAGGCCAAAGAGCTTAACCTTATAGTTTGGCTCGCAGTATTCGACGCAGCCGCTTTCGATAAGCCTGTTAAGCTCGGTCCCGCTCGAGATTGTGCGCAGGCCGTGGCTGTCGCATTTTGAGGTGCCATCGGAAAAAAGCGAGACTGCGCCGTCATTTTTCAGTTTTACTATGTAGCTTGCAGCTGTGCTCTCGGGCGCGGCAAGCGCGGAAATGCCCGCAGCGCCGAACAGCATCAGCGAGGCAAGAAAAACAATCAGAAGTTTTTTCAAGGTGATACCACCCCTCCGTCCGAGCCGAAGCTCGAAGCATTCAGACAAGTATAGCACAGTTCCACGGCCCCGTCACCTTAATAATGCGCTCGCCATATCATGATAGCGGAGACTTCAATCTTTAGACTTATTCGGGAGGAAATTAAATTGGACAACATAAGTAAAGCCGCCGATTGCGGCTATAAGAGCGGCATTTTGCCCGCCTGTGCGCCGCTCGGCGTCTCCTACGTCCCCATGCAGCAGAGCGCGGAGCCCGCCTACGGCTCTGCGGACGCCCTCTCAAGAGGCACACTTTTCCCCGGCCTCGACCTGCCCTTTATGAATCTGATAAACAAAACGCCCACCAAGCAATCCCCGCTTAGGGAGCTGATGGCCGTCGATTTTGTTGTCGATGAGTTGGAGCTTTATTTAGACACGCACAAGGAGGACAAAGAGGCCTTCGCGACCTATCAGAGTATGCTGAGGTTAGCCGCGGAGGGACGGCGCAAATATGTCGCCGCCTACGGCCCTGTTTCACAGTCGGATATGCTTGATGAGAAAAGCTATACCTGGGCAGATAACCCCTGGCCCTGGGATATGAGCGCCGGAATGGAGGTCTGAGAATGTTTGTATATGAGAAGAAGCTGCAATATCCCGTGAGGATAAAGAATCCCAATCCCGCCATGGCGAAGTATATAATGAGCCAGTACGGCGGCCCCGACGGCGAGCTTGGCGCCTCAATACGCTATCTCAGCCAGCGCTACGTCATGCCCTGCCCCGAACTGAAGGCCCTCTTGACAGACATCGGAACGGAGGAGCTCGGGCATTTGGAGATGATTGGGACTATTGTACATCAGCTTACGCGGAGCATGACGACGGAGGAGATTATGAAGTCAGGCTACGACAGCTATTTCGTTGACCACACTGCGGGCGTCTATCCCACTGCGGCTGCGGGTGCGCCGTGGTCCGCAGTCGGAATCGGCGTCAAGGGCGACGTCATCGCCGACCTCACGGAGGATATGGCGGCAGAGCAAAAGGCTCGCGTAACCTATGACAACATTCTTCGCCTCTGCGACGACCCGGATGTTTTGGACGTGATACGCTACCTGCGCGAGCGCGAAATAGTTCACTTCCAGCGCTTCGGCGAGGGGCTGCGGATAGCGACGGAGCGGATGGACCAAAAAAATGTATATGTAATAAACCCGGCCTTCGACAGATAGGCAAGGCCTATTCCCAGTCCTTCCAGACCTCGGGCGCATAGCCTGTGGTCGCCTGTCTGCCGTTGCGGACAATGGGAGTTTTGAGGAGCGAGGGGTTTTCAAAGAGCTTTTCAAGCCTGTCGGCGTCATAGGCGAGGTATTTCAGCAGCGGATAGTCCGGCGATTTCTCGTCCATCAGCGCCTCAAGCCCGACGGCGCTTTTCACGGAATTTAGCTCCCTGCGGCTTATGCCGTAGCGAGGCAGGTCGATGTATTGATACTTCACCCGCCGCTCCTTAAAATATCTCTCCGCCTTTTTGGTGTCAAAGCATTTAGACCTGCCGAAAATTTGTATGTTCATGTCGCGCGCTCCAAAATGTTCATGAGATTGTTATAAAAAATATCGCGCAAAAGCTCCTCGCCGTGGTTCCTGCGCAGGAGAGCTTCATATATCAGGGCTATACTTTCGACGTCCTTCATTCCGCGCGGAAGGCTTTCGATTCCGTCCAAATCCGCGCCGATAAAGAGTGAATGCCCGCCCCCAAGCTCAAGAAAGGCTTCAATGTGGGCGACACAGGCATTAACATCCGGCAAAACGCCCAAAAACGACGGGCAGAGATTCAGTCCCGCCCCGCCGCCGCAGGCTATGAGCGCCTTGAATTGCGCGTCCGTCAGATTCCTCGGATTCGGACAGAGCGATTTGAGGTTCGAGTGGCTTGCCACGACGGGGCGATTTGTCTGCGAGATGACATCCCAAAAGGTTCGCTCAGAGGCGTGCGAGAGGTCTGTCACCACGCCGATTTCCTGCGCCGTGCTCACAAATGCCCGTCCCGCGTCCGTCAGCCCTCCCCCGCCGTCCAGCGCCGCGCCGCAGAGGGCGTTGTCGCTGTTCCAGCAGAGATTCACCATGATGACGCCGTCGCGCTCGTGCACCTGCCTGAGGCGCTCGGGAGAGCAGTCGAGCTGCTCTGCGCCCTCGACAGAGAGAAAGGCCGCAATTTTGCCGCAGTCCGCCGCAAGGCGCGCCTCCGTAGCCGAGCGGCAAAGCACGGCTTTATCGGCGTTTTCGATGAGCTCCGAACGGAGCAGCTCGGCCTTTTCCTCGTATTTTCCGCCCCATACGGCAAAAATCTGGGCGGAGGGAGAATATGCCCCGAGACGCCGCAGGTCGAGGTGAAAGCCATTATTATACAGCTTTCCGCCCTCGTTTAAGAGGGCGGAAACGGTATCGCAATGTGCGTCGAAGTAGGGAATTGTCATACCTCGGTTATCACCGGCAGAATCATCGGGCTGCGGCGCGTTGCCTTATAGAGGTAGCCCGTGAGGTTCGTGCGGATTTTGCTTTTCATGCTGTTGCGGTCTGTGACGCGCTGGTGGCGGCAGCTCAGGAGGCTTTCGTTTACAACACGCTTCATTTCATCCATAAGCTCGTCGGATTCCTTCTCGTAGATGAAGCCGCGAGTGACTATCTCCGGCCCGGAAATCAGGGATGAATCCTGGCTTGAGAGGGTTATGGCGATGACAATCATGCCGTCCTGCGCGAGCAGCTTTCTGTCCTGAAGGACAACGCTGCCGACGTCCCCGACGCCGGTGCCGTCAACGAATACGCGGCCGGAGGGGACGCTCTCCTCGCAGCGGATGCTCTTGCGGGTCAGCTCTATAACCTTGCCGTTTTCGGCTATGAGGCAATTGTTTGAGGGGACGCCCATGAGCTTGCCAAGCTCCGCATGCTTGCAGAGCATTCTGTACTCGCCGTGGACGGGGATAAAGAACTTGGGCTTTGTGAGGGCAAGCATCATCTTCTGCTCCTCCTGAGAGGCGTGGCCGGAGACATGCAGGTCGGTGTGCTTGTCGTAGATGACCTCGGCGCCCTTATGGAAAAGCTCGTCGATTACGCGGGAGATTGTCGTCTCGTTGCCGGGAATGGCGGAGGCGGAGATAATGACCCTGTCGCCGGCGTCGATATTGATTTGCTTGTGCTCGGAAAACGCCATGCGGTAGAGGGCGGACATGCTCTCGCCCTGACTGCCTGTGGAGATGATGACGGTTCTGTCCTTGGGCTGTCCCTTTATTTGGTTCAGCTCCATGAGAACGCCCTCGGGTATTTCCATGTAGCCAAGCTCTGTCGCGACGCGAATCATGTTTTCCATGCTGCGCCCGGTGATGGCGACCTTGCGCTTGTATCTTGCGGCGACATTGATAATCTGCTGTATGCGCTGGACATTCGAGGCAAAGGTGGTGACGATGATGCGCTTCGTGCAGCCCTTAAAGAGCTTGTCGAAGCACTCGGCGACTTTTTTCTCGGAGTCGCAATAGCCGGGCTTCTCGACGTTGGTGGAGTCCGAGAGCAGGGCAAGAACGCCCTGATTGCCAAGCTGGCCGAGGCGCACGAGGTCAATCATTTCGCCCTGCACGGGGGTCAGGTCGACCTTGAAGTCTCCGGTATGGATGACCATGCCGACGGGGGTTTTGATGGCGAGGGCCACGGCATCCGCAATGGAGTGGTTCACGCGGATGAATTCGATTTCGAAGCAGCCGAGACGGAAACGGTCGCCCGCCTTTTTCGTGAATATCTGGGTGGTGGTGAGAAGACCGCGCTCCTCTAATTTAAGCTCGATTATGCCGGCTGTGAGGGAGGTGGCATAGATGGGGGCGTCCAGCTCGCGCATGACATAGGGCAGAGCGCCGATATGGTCCTCGTGTCCGTGGGTGATGACAATGCCGCGAATGCGTTCTTTGTTTTGACGCAGATAGGTGATGTCGGGTATGACAATATCAACGCCGTAAAGCTCTTCGTCCGGAAAGCCCAGACCGCAGTCTACGACAATGATATCCTGCCCGTACTCATAGACGGTCAGGTTCTTTCCGATTTCTCCAAGACCGCCTAAAGGGATAATTTTAAGTTTTGACATTATTTGACTCCTTTGTGATGTGTATGTACTATGTACAACGATTACCGATAATTGTAACCGCTAAAGCTCGGCGCTATTCCGCCTACATTTCGATTCGGCCCTCAAGGGCGCGATTGAGGGTTGCGTCATCCGCGAACTCCAAATTGGAGCCGACGGGTATGCCGTAGGCCAGGCGGGTGACCTTGACGCCAAAGGGCTTGAGAAGGCGGGAGATATACATGGCTGTCGCCTCTCCCTCCGTGTCCGGGTTTGTTGCCATAATTACTTCTGTTACTTCGCCGTCGGCAACTCTAACGATAAGCTCGGAGATGCGAAGGTCGTCCGGCCCGATGTGGCTCATGGGTGAGAGCACACCGTGCAGAACGTGATAAAGGCCGTTATATTCCCTGCCGCGCTCAAAGGACAAAACGTCCCTCGGCTCCGCCACGACGCAGATGACGCTCGCGTCGCGCTTGTCGGAGGCGCAGATTGGGCATATGTCGCCGTCCGTGAGGTTGTGGCAGACGGAGCAGGCGTGGACGTTTCCCCTTGCCTCGAGAATTGCGGCGGCAAAGGACTCGGCCTCGCCCACAGGCAGAGCAAGGACGAAAAACGCGAGACGCTGGGCGCTTTTTTTGCCGACTCCCGGAAGCATGGCAAATTTGTCTATAAGGTTTTCGAGAGCGGCTGGGAAAAAGGACATATATACTTACCTCGGATTGATATTTTGCGGGTCACGCCATGATATCTGCTGCCTCGCGCAGCTCGCGGATGGCGGCGGCCCTGTCCTCTCTGCCGAAAACGGCGCTGCCGGCGACAAGTACGTTTGCACCGGCGTCCGCAACGAGAGGCGCGTTTTGCGGGACTATTCCGCCGTCTACCTCAAGCTCGCAGGCGGGATTAAGCTGATCAAGGAGGGCGCGGATGCCGCGCAGCTTCGGGAGCTGATCCGCCATGAAGCTCTGACCGCCAAAGCCCGGCTCAACCGTCATGACAAGGACCAAATCGAGCCTGTCTATATAAGGTAGGAGCACGGAGGCGGGGGTTTTCGGCTTGATGGAGAGCGCGCACTTTTTGCCCATGGCTTTAATTTCGTCCAAGGCGGCAAGTATGTCCTGCGGCTCGTCCGCCTCAACATGAAAACAGACAAGGTCTGCGCCTGCCTCGCAGAACTTGCCGACATATCGGTGGGGTTTGTCTATCATAAGATGAACGTCCAAAAACATATCGGTGCTTTTGCGCAGGGATTTAACGACCGGTATGCCGATGGATATGTTAGGAACAAACACGCCGTCCATGACATCCACATGGACATAGTCCGCGCCGCCGAGCTTAATGTCGTCTATTTCGGCGCCGAGCCGCGAGAAATCCGCCGAGAGAATCGACGGAGAAATTTTAATCATATTCAGCCCCTCCGGCAAAAGCAATGTCATTATTATACTACATAGGCGAATGTCGCGCAATACCCTTGACGCGCTATCTTTTTGGTTATACAATATATTGAATTCTGCAAAGACATCGGAGGCGTTGTTATTTGAAAAAACGCGAGAAAAAATCTGTCGCTCCCATATACATATTCATACTCGTTTGGCTGTTGTGCAGCCTCTTTCTGCCGCTCTACCGCATATCGGGTCTCCTCATTACCGCCGGCGTCTCTATCGGACTTGCGATGCTTTCCGGCGGGCTTATCTCCTCCGTCCGCTCCAAGAGCGCGAAGACCGAGGCGCCGTCTCCCCAACCCGCAGCGGAGGAAAAGCCGCAAAAGTCCTACGGCCCCGAGGTGGACGCCATCATAGCCGACGGGAAAACGGCGATGAAGGAAATGGGCAGACTGTATTCATCCATAAACGACCAGCAGATTCGCTCCCGAATCAACGAGCTTATGCGCATATCCGACAAGATTGTCCAGGATGCCATTGAGGACTCTTCAGACGTTCCCCAAATCAGAAAGTTCCTCAACTACTATCTTCCCACCACCATTAAGCTCCTAAACGCCTACGACCGCATGAGCGTTCAGGGCATTGAGGGCGAAAATCTTTCAAAGTCCATGAGCAGCATCGAGGCAATGCTCGATACCGCCATCGAGGCCTACAAAAAACAGCTCGACTCCCTTTTCGAAAATCAGGCGCTGGACATTGAAACAGACATAAGCGTTATGAACCGCATGCTCGCGCGCGAGGGGCTGACGGACGCCGACGACCTCGGCGACCTCATCGAAAAAGCAAAGCGTGCCGAGGAGGCCGCAAAGCGCGCGACCGCCAAAACAAGTTCAAGCCTCTCCGAGGAAAACAAATAACACCTTCACGAAAGGAAGCTAATCATGACTGACAACAACGAATACATCCCCACCCTGACCCTTGACCCCAACGCAGACGCGCCGACCGCTCAGGCTGTCGCCGCCGTCGCGGAGGTCGCAGAGGAGAAAAAGGACATACCCGTTGAAAAGCTCGATATTGACCGTCTCTCCACAGCCGAGCAGGCCGCCGTGCGTGAATTTGCCTCCAAGATAAACGTCACGGATGCGGAGCAGGTTCTCAATTACGGCTCCGCCGCACAGAAGAACATTGCCGATTTTTCCGGCTCCGCCCTCGAGAAGGTCCGCACCAAGGACATGGGCGAGATAGGTCAGGAGCTCTCCGACCTCGTTGTCGAGCTTAAAGGCATGAGCTTCGAAGAGGAGGAGAAAAAAGGCTTTAAGGGTCTCTTCAAAAAATCCCGCCAGAACATCTCCGCGCTGAAGGCGCAGTATAACAAGGCGGAAACAAATATCGACGCCATTGTCACCGAGCTTGACAAGCACGAGGTGACCCTTCTCAAGGACGTCGCCATGATGGACAAAATGTACGAGAAAAACCAGCAATACTTCAAAGAGCTTACCATGTATGTAATCGCCGGCAAGCTCCGCTGCCAGCAGCTGCGCGAGGAGGAGCTGCCGAGGCTCCAGCAGCTCGCGCGCGACTCCGGTCTTGCAGAGGACGCACAGGCCGCGAACGACTTTGCCAATATGATAGGCCGTTTCGAGAAAAAAATACACGACCTTGAGCTTACGCGCATAGTCTCAATCCAAATGGCGCCGCAGATACGCATGATTCAGTCCAACGACAGCGTCATGGCGGAAAAAATACGCAGCTCCATCGTGAACACCATCCCCCTTTGGAAAAGCCAGATGGTGCTCGCGCTCACCATGCACCATTCCCAGCAGGCAATGGAGGCCCAGCGCGAGGTGAACGACGTGACGAACAGTCTTCTCCGCTCAAACGCCGAAAAGCTGCATCAGGGCAGCGTCGAAATAGCGAGAGAGGCCGAGCGCGGCATAGTCGATATAGAAACTCTCAAAAAGACCAATCAGGAGCTTATCAGCACCCTCGAGGAGGTTCGGGTTATCCAGCAGGACGGCGCACAGAAGCGCGCCGAGGCCGAGGTGGAGCTGGGCCGCATAGAAGGCGAGCTGAAGCAAAAGCTTCTTGAGCTGAAAGGCTGATAACATGAAATTCTTCCAAAACCGCGCAGTCGCGGTGCTTATAGCCATAGCCGTCGTCTGCGGCTCCGCGCTTGTCAACACTCAGGTAAAGCTTGGCGAGGCTTCCCGTCGGGTCGAGGACTCCTTCTTCGTCTCCGGCGACTCCGCCCCGCGCTCTCCCTATGCCCGTCTTGACGAGCGGCTTAACGCCTCAAACGGCCTGTGGAGCATTCTCGTCAAATACGACGCGGATGCAGCCGCGCTCCTCTCCGATGTCCGAGGAACGCTTCTCTCCGCGTATGAGTCGCGCGATATTTCCGACATGTATGACGCGAACAAGGAGCTTCAGACCGCCTTTCAGACAGCCGAAGCCGCCCTCGCCGCATACACGCTCAACGACACCGAGCAGAGCGCCCTTTCCGACTATCAAACCTCCTTTTCCGGCGCACAGAAGATGATAGACCGCAGCGAATACAACAGCACTGTGTTGGACTTCATGCGCGGAACCTATGACAAATTTCCCGCCTCCCTGCTCGCCTCCGTCACCGGGGTCGATGCACCGGAGCTTTTTGAATGACAGGAGTAACAATGAAACGTATCCTCTCCCTTATCTCCGCAACGCTTCTTGCAGTTCTTCTGCTGGCGACGCCCGCGCTCGCGGCAATGGAGCCGAGCGAAACCTTCTATGTCAATGACTCCGCCGACGTCCTCTCGGAGACGACAAAAAACGAGATAATCTCGCAGAACGGCAACCTTGAACACTATTGCGACGGCGCTCAGATTGTCGTCGTTACCATCCCCTATCTGCCCGACGGCTACGACAGCGAGCAGTATGCCAATCAGCTTTTCAACGACTGGGGCGTCGGCAGCGCCACCGCCAACAACGGTATGCTGCTTCTCCTTGTCACCGAGGAATACAAGGGCTGGATTGCTGCCGGTGCCGGAATAGCCGACGACATGTCCGACGATGACATAAACTCCATGATGGACAATTATTTTTGGAGCTACGTTGACCGCGGCGAGAACGACGAGGCGGTCGCCTCCCTATTCCCCCAGCTTCTCTACTGGTTTGAGGGTCAATATAACGTCTCCTTCACCGGCTCCTCGCCGAGCATTCCAAACGAGGAACAGCCGAATCAGTCCGATAACGTTACATATTATTACCCCGACAACAGCTATGGCCACGGCATGTTCGGCTCCTTTATGAGCACGGCCTTTACCATCATTGTCATCGTCGCCCTCATCGTCGCTGTGACCTCCGGCTCCACCCGGCGGCGGAGATACTACAAAAATTACGGCGTATGGCCGGCGTTTTGGCTCTTTGGCCCGCGTTTTCGCGGCCCGCGTCCCGGCGCTCCCCGAAACCCCTTTGACGACGACCATCGCGGCGGACGCGGCCCCGGCGGCTTCGGCGGAAGCGGCTTTGGCGGCGGCGGACGTTCCTCCGGCGGAGGCTTCGGCGGCGGAGGCGGTTTTGGCGGCGGCGGCTTCGGCGGCGGCGGTCACTCCTCCGGCGGCGGAGGCGGAAGAAGATAACAATAAAACTCGGCGCCCCGGATTTTTATTCCGGGGCGCCGATTGTCGAAGCTCCTCAAAGCCTTGCGTTTCTGAAATATTCCTCTATTGTCGCCCGCTCGGCTTTTGCGGTTCCCTGCAGCATGGCGTCTGAGCCGCCGCCCCTGCCGTCTATCGCGGCGTTTATTTCCCGGGAAACGGCGCGGAGCTTTAGGGTGTCGCTGCCGATGATGTATCGCCAAGCCCCGTCCACGCCCGAAAAAGCGGCGCAAAGGCGGGATTTTTTCATGCCGAGATTCACAAGCTCCCGCAGGGCCGGCTCGCTCAGCTCGCCCTCAAAAAGGCAGATGTTCCCGTCCGTCGGGAGAAGCGCTGCCGCTCTGCGGCGGGCAAGCTCAAGCTCTGTCGCGTCCGCGCGGCGCTTTTCTCTCTCCGCCTCGGCGAATATGCGGCGCACGGCGGCGGCTGTCTCAAGCTGCTTTGCCGATAGCAGCTCGGATATGGCGGCTATATTCTCGCAGCGGAGGTTATAATCCAACAGAGCGTCCGCTCCGCAGACCATGACGAGGCGCATTCCGCCTCTGTGCCGCTCTGCCGAGAGCAGCTTTATGATGCCTATCTCGCCGGTATGGGAGACATGCGGCGCACAGCAGGCGCAGTGATCCACGCCCTCTATGCTGACTATGCGAACGGAGCCGGAAAGCTCCTTTTTGCTTCGGTATTCCATAATCGAAAGCTCCTCTGCCGAGGGGTAGGCGGCGGTCACGGGAAGGTTGCGCCAGACCGTCATATTGGCTATGCTCTCGACTTTTTTGAGGTCCCCGTCGTTCAGCTCGCCGTTAAAGTCGAGCGTCACGCTGTCTGCACCCATGTGGAAGCCGACATTATCGTAACCGTAGAGCTTGTGGACTATGCCGGAGACGATATGCTCGCCGCTGTGATTCTGCATGCGGTGAAAGCGCGTATCCCAGGCAATCGCGCAGCGCACGCGTGTGCCGACATCCACGGGCGACGCGGTGACGTGGACGATTTCGTCCCCCTCCTCGCGCACATCGATGACCTGCGCTCCGGCTATGTTGCCGGTGTCCGCCGCCTGGCCTCCTCCCTCCGGGAAAAACGCCGTGCGGCTCAGTATGACGGCATATTCGCCGCCGCGAGGCTCGCAGGATATGACTTTTGCCGAAAAATCGCGCATGTGGCTGTTTTGGTAATAAAGTCGCTCTGTCACTGACAACACCTCTTTAATATATCATAGCATAATACTTTCCCGTTCACAATACCGGATTTCTCTCAAAGCCCGGCGGCCTTGACTATGGGGGTAGGATAATATATACTGTAACGGCTAAATATGCCGTGGAGGAAACGCTCACGAATATACTTTTTTTGATTAATTACGCCGGTAAGGCGGGCACGGAAAAATACGTCGAGAACCTTGTCAGAATTTTCTCCGCCGCGGGAGAAAACTGCCATTTTGCCTACAACCTCCCGGGGGAGCTGTCCGACAAAATGGAAAAGCGCGGTATCCCGTCGTTTCGGCTCACTATGGGTCGGGCAAACGCCCTCTCCGCCGCAAAAAAGCTTGCGGACTACTGCCGTGAAAACGGTATAGAGGTCATCCACGCCCAGTACCCGCGCGAGAACATAACCGCCCTGCTCTCCAAGCGCTTCTACGACGTGCCAAGGGTCGTCTACACAAACCACCTTACCATCCATACAGGCCTGCGATGGCGCATCTTAAACCGACTTTTCACGAAGCACGACCACCGCATCATCGCCGTATGCCGTGAGGGACGTGATATCATGATCCAAAACGGCGTCTGTCCCGAGCGCATCGAGGTCATCTATAACGGCGTGGAGCCTGCCGGGGAATCCCTGCGCGACAGGACAATACTCGCCGAGCTCGGCGTCCCGCCGAACGCCTTTGTCATGTCGATTCTGGCGCGCTACGAGCCCGAAAAGGGCCTTGATTTCCTTCTTGACTGCATGGTAAGACTTCGCGAGCTGACAGATGAGCCCTTTGTCTGCCTTATCTGCGGGGACGGCAGCGGCTATGCCGCCACGCTTGCCCGTATAGCCGAGCTGGGTCTTTCCGACATCGTCCTCCCTCTTGGCTACAGGACAGACACGCACAGAATACTTTGCGGCTCCGACCTCTACCTAAACTTCAGCGAGCGCAACGAGGCAATGAGCTTCGCAATACTTGAGGCCATGAATACCGGCCTGCCCTGCGTCGTGACGGACGTCGGCGGCAACCGCGACCTCGCGGAGACGGATATCCGCTGCGGCACCGTCGTTAATTTCGGCGACGTCGACGCATTTTCCGCCGCAATCCTAAGTCTCATGGAGGACGACGCCAAGCGCGCCGAATACTCCGCCGCAGCCCTGCGAAAAATCACAGAGGGCTTTGACCTCAACAAACTCGCGTGGGATGTTTTCCGCGCATATCAATGATTTTTTAGCCGAATTTTTTCACACCGAAAGGACAATTGACATGATTGACGAAAAAGGCAGACTCTTCGGAAAGGTCAACATAGTTGACCTCATAATAATTATAATCATCCTTGCCGCCGCGGTTTTTCTCGGCACAAAGCTTATAGGGCCGGACAGCACTGCAACAAACACCGAAAAGGTGCTTGTCAGCTTCTATTACGAGGAATGCCCGAGCTACGTCGCGGATAATCTCAAGGCCGGCGACGCGATATGGGATTCCGGCGAAAACGTGAACCTCGGCACCGTCAAGGACTGGACGACGACGGACTCCGTCACCTACCTTCTTGACGACAACGGCAACACCGTTCAGACCTCCAAGGACGGCTACTGCGCCCTCACACTGCGCGGCGAGGCCGAAGGCGTCATTGGCGCCCATGGCGTCACCGTCGGCGGCACGCTCTACGGCATCGGGCACACGCTCACAATATACGCCGGCGACTGCAAGCTCTATCTCAAGGTCAGCGCCATAGAGCCTGCTCAGTGACAATGCAAGGAAACTACTCTGAATCGAGGTGACGCCCCTTGGTAAGCAACAGCATTCTCGGCCGCATGTACGGCGCATGGCTCGGCAGCGCCGTGTTTTCTTTCCTCTATGCCCTATTCCGCCCCTTTAAGCGGGCGTTCCATACAAGCGCCTTTATCGGCTTCTTTAAGCGCGAGAGCACAATTGAGCGCGCCTACCGCGCGAGCGTTTTTTCGAAGCTGCTCCGCGCGATTATTGAAGCGCTTCTCTTTATACCGAAAAAGCTCTTTGAAAAATCCGCGCCTGCGGCAAGCGGCAGCGCGCTTTTGCGCGTCGCCTCCGGCTCGTTTATTCTGAACTTCGAGTTTCTTTTGGGCGCCTTCATACTCGTCATGTTCGTCGCGCCGCATGATTATTGGTCAAACACCTACGCCCTGCTTGCCTCGGGCGGGCTGTTTGTCATCTACGGACTTATGGCAGCCTCGGGAAAGCGCAAAGTCTTCTATCCCGAGAGCCTCGGCTTCCCCTTTCTGCTCTTTGTATTTGCCTGCCTGCTCAGCCTTCTCTTTACGCGGAGCCTGTCGGACAGCATACGCGTCCTGCTTTTCTTCATAACCGCTTTTCTGCTCACCTTTGTCATTGCGGCGGACATCACCGACGAGCAAAGGCTCATGAAGCTCATGGGCTTCATCTATGTCGCCGTGATGCTGACGGCGCTCTATGCGCTCTTTCAGCGCATAACCGGCGTAAAGGTCGATATGCTGCTCACGGATTTGAGCACCAACAAGGGCGTACCCGGCAGGGTCTATTCCACGCTCGATAACCCCAACAACTACGCGGAGTTTCTCGTGCTCTTTACCCCCCTCTGCGCGGCCTTTGCCATGAACGTCAAAAATAAGCTCCTGCGGCTGCCGCTGTCTCTCGCGCTCGCCCTGCCCATGCTGGCAATGGTCATGACCTATTCCCGCTCCGGCTGGATTTCCATCCTGTTGGCTGCAATCGTATTTGTCTGCTTCGCAGAGCGCAAGCTTGTGCCGCTGTTTTTCCTTGCCTGCGTGTTGGCGCTCCCCTTTATGCCGGACAGCGTGATGGTGCGCATAGCCTCCATCTTCAACAAAGGCGACACCTCCGCCGCCCACCGTTTTTACGTTTGGCACGGCATAACCCTTCTTCTTGAGGATAAGGGACAGTGGTTCACGGGCATCGGCCTCGGGCCGGAGACCTTCAATCAGATCTATCCCATTTATGCCCGAAAATGGGCTACAGAGGGAGTTTTTCACTCTCAAATGCTCTATTTAGAGCTGTTTTTGGAGCTTGGCACACTTGGCTTTGTCTCCTTCTTCTGGCTTATGCTTCGCAGTGTGAAGGACGGCGCACGCGCCCTCTATCACAGCGAAAACCCAAAGGTCAAGGCAGCGCTTATAGCCTGCTGCGCCTCTTTTATTGGCCTTATCCCAACCGCCGCGGTTGAATATATTTGGTACTATCCGCGCGTGCTATTTGCTTTTTTCATACTGCTCGGCATATGTATGGCGGCGACACGCATCACCTTTCATGATATGGAGTTAGACAATGAACGATAAAAAAGTCCAAAAAATAATTTTCTCCGCCCTTTTCGCCGCGCTCTGCTGCGGCGCTACCATGGCTATCAAATTTCCCACGATTATGGGCGGATATGTCCACGCGGGAGACGCGGTCGTCCTGCTCGGCGCATTTTTGCTCGGCCCGGGCTGGGGCGCATTGGCCGCCGGTCTCGGCTCCGCGCTCGCCGATATTTTGGCGGGCTACGCCATCTATGCCCCCGGAACCCTTGTCATAAAGGCGCTTATGGCGCTCTCCGCCGGCGGCATTCTCAGCTCAATCGGCATGAAAAAGCCCGTCACCGCCGCCGTGCTCGCCGGCATAGTCGCGGAGCTTATTATGGTTCTCGGCTATTTTCTCTACTCCTGCTTCCCCCTCGGCTACGGCCTCGCCGCGCTGGGCGACATAGTCGCAAACCTCATGCAGGGAGTTTTCGGCGCAGCTGCCGGCGTCGCTCTCTTTGCGGCGCTCCGCAAGACGCCCTATGTGAAGCAAAACTTTGAAATCAAGGCTCACAAGAAAAGCGAGAAGTAATATGAAAAACCGGGGACTTGTGATAGCCGGTATTTCCGTTTTGGTACTGCCTGTTTTGTGCTTTCTTCTTCTGCGACGCTGCACGCCGCTTCCCGCCGCCCCCACTCCCTCGCCCGAGACAGAGACGCGCGGCTCCCCCTCACCGGCACCCGCGCCGCTTAATAGCGCCGCAGTCAAAGGCGGCGTGAGGGAGGACGGCAGCTTTTCGGAGGGCGTGCTCTTTATCGGCGACTCCCTCACCTATGGCCTTGTGCAAAACTATCTCATTCCCGCCGAGCTTATCGGCGACGCCTCCTACATTGCCGTCTCGGGAATGCCGCTGACGCTCTTTTTCAGCGACGATATGCGCCTCGGCACCGCCTACTCAAACGAGAGCGGCTGCGTTTACAGCGAGCCGTTTTACAAATTAAACTACGCAGACTCCGCCGCCCTTGCGGGCAGCGGAGTGTCTGACATATACTTTATGCTCGGCTCAAACCTCAGCGAGCAATCCACAGAGGAGCTGTATGTCGAGGTGATGGACTACCTGCTCGAGGTCTGCCCAAACGCCGTGATTCACCTCCAAACCGTCCCTCTATCGACCTCGACCTCCGTGAACTACAGGATGGCGAACGAAAATATCCGCGCCGCCGCGCAGCATTATGTCGATTGCGGCGAGCCGCGCGTCGAACTTCTTGACTCAAACCTGATTTGGGACGAATCCTGCCTCACCGCCGGCGGAATACACCTTATATCGAAGGGCTTCGAGCTTTGGTATCAACTTATTGTGGATACCGCCGCGAAGTAGGTCGAATTCTTATGTAAACACGCGCAATCGCGAAAAGTGTTGGTTACAAACAATTATCTGAATCCCGCATTTTATGTCAGGATTTATGTTGACTATATTATTATTATATAATATATTTGTATTAACTATTTTGTATCTATTTTGAGACTTAATTCAAAGGAGGCTGAGCAGATGCTTTTTCTGGGCTGCCTCGCTTTTGCGCTATTTTTCCTCGGTGACATAAACGACTGCAAGCTACATCAAAAACTTCTCACGTTTTCCTTTCCCGCCGGGGCGCTTTTGCTCTGCGTAGCCCTTGCTTTTCAGCTTGACACGGCGGGCGCTCCCGTCTCCGGTCTGTTTGAGCGCATACTGCTTTTTATTGCTCTTGCGGTCTTTGCCGCGCTTTTAATATATTCGCTGTTTTTTGCCTTTCCGGTCTCCTCCGCGTATGCCGCGCCCGGTGAAAAACGCCCCGCATGTACCGATGGGGTCTATGCCTTATGCCGCCACCCCGGCGTGCTTTGGCTTTTTTTCGTTATGCTCTGTCTTTCTCTTGTCGGCGGGCTTCCCTTCTCCGCCCTTTTCATATACACGGCGCTGAACCTTCTCCTTGTTTTGTTCGAGGACAGATACGCCTTCCCGCTGCTCATCACGGGCTATGCGGAATACAGGCGCGACACCCCCTTCCTTATCCCGACTCGGGACAGCATCACAAAATGCTTAAGAGGCAAAAATACGGACTGAGAGTGTAAATTGCAATGCGGTTTCAGGACAAGCTGAAAAAGAATACCAAAGAGGAGCTGTGGAGTGAATACTGCGGCTTCCTTGACCTTGGCATGGATGAATATATGTACATCCAGCGCAGGCTCATGGACGAACAGCTCCGCGCTTGGGAAAACTCCGCGCTCGGCTGTGAGCTTTTGGGCGGCGCGAAGCCTGCTTCCGTCGATGAATTCCGCAATGTAATGCCACTCACCTCCTACGAGGATTATGCCGACACGCTTCTCTCCCGCAAGAGCGCCAAGCTTCCCGCCGAACCCATAATTTGGATTCAGACAACTTGGGAGGGCGGCCTGCGCCCCGTCAAGCTCGCGCCCTACACCCGTGAGATGCTTGACGCATACAAGCACAACGTCATTGCCATCACCATGCTCGCCTCCGGGCGCTCCAAGGGTGACTTTTCCGTGCGCCCCGGCGACCGCGTACTCTACGGCGGCGCTCCCCTGCCCTATGCCACGGGACTTCTCCCCTCACTTTTAAATGAGGATATCGACTTTGTTTGGCTCCCGGACGGCAACGCCGATTCCATGAGCTTTTCCCAGCGCATCAAGGCCGGCTTTGCCTCCGCGATGAAGGGCGGCGTGGATTATTTCTTTGCCATAGGCAGCGTCGCAAACTACATAACCGAAAATTTCGGCAAGGTCAGCGGAAGCGGCGGCAAGCGCCCTCCCGTCTCCCTGCCCATAGCCTTCAGATACCTCAAGGCAAAATACAACAGCCGCAAGACCGGCGTCCCCATTGTCCCCGGCGACGTCTTCCATATCAAGGGCTTTGTCTGTGCCGGGACCGACTCCAAGTGCTACAAGACCGCCCTCACCCGCGCCTGGGGCGTCGTCCCCATCGAGATTGCCGCCGGTACCGAGAGCACCTGCGTCGCCGCCGAGACCTGGGAGCAGCGCGGCATGGTGTTTTTCCCCGACGCATGCTTTTATGAATTTATCCCCGAGGACGAGATGCGCCGCAGCGGAATTGACAGCGCTCGCCGTCCCCGCACCGTGCTTATGGACGAGGTTCGCGCCGGCGAGAGCTACGAGCTTGTCATCAGCGTCTTCCACGGCGGCGCGTTCATGCGCTACCGCATCGGCGACATGTACCACTGCCTCTCCTCCGACGCGGGAAAGCTCCCGCGCTTTACCTTCGTTGACCGCGTGCCCGACGTTATCGACATAGCCGGCTTTACGCGCATCACCGAAAGCTCCATCGAGGAAGTCATCTCCCTCTCCAAGCTCGGTATCGGCGACTGGCTCGCCAAAAAGGAATTTGACGCCAAGGGCATCCCCTATCTGCGTCTGTACGTCGAAATAACGCCGGAGGCACAGGGCTCCGACGTCACAAAAAAGCAGGTGCTCACTGAGCATCTCTCCGTCTACTTCAAATACTTCGACAGCGACTACAACGACCTCAAAAAGCTCCTCGGAATGGAGCCGCTTGTGATAACCATCCTCAAATACGGCACAATCTCCTCATATCAGCACAACACCGGCAGAACCCTGCCGCGAATCAACCCCGAAACAATTGACGTCTCTGAGCTTCAGCGCTTCCAGACCGCAACCGACATATCGAACGGGGGTGGTATCGGATGAATGAGGTCCCGTATCTCTACATAAACCTTCTCGCCCTTTGCAGCTATGTTTTCATCCTTGTCACCTTCCTTGCCGCGAAAAAAACTCCCGTCATAAGGCAATTCATCGTTGTGATGATAGGCTTTATCTTCTGGACAGGCGGCTCCGTGCTTATGCGGCTGCGTGTCTTCCCGGGGATTGACTTCTGGTACTATGTCTCCATACTCTCGCTGTTCGTGCTGGCGCTCCTCATCTATTTTTTCGTCGCCTCCTTCGCGAAGCTGAAGGGCTATTTTCTGAAAATAGTCCTCATTATCTGTACCTTTGTGCTTGAGCTGCTGACGGCGCTGGGTCTTATCCTTGACACCCCCGCAATGTCTGTCCGCCCCGGCGGCGGAATCGTCTTCACCTACAGCATCGGCTGGCCGATTCTTGTCCCATGCCTCTACTTCCTGTTTTTTGTCATTGTAATGCTCTTTGTTTTCCGTGGAATCATCAAGGAAAAGGGCGCGCGCACTCCCGGGCTGATTGAAATAATTGCCGGCTGCGCGGCTGTCCTGCTCGGGAACATGCTCCAGCTCATTCCCGGCAACGTCTTCCCGTATGACACGCTGTCAGGCATAATTTTTGCCCTGCTCCTGATGTGGGCGATGTACAAAAAACATATGTTCCAGCTCAGCCTGCTCGTCTCGCGCTCGGCTGTAATGATTGTCGGCACGCTTATCTGTATTCTTGCCGCATCAAACGTCGTCGGCCCGGTTCAGGATTTTTTAACCACCCACTACCACATCTCCGCCTCCACAGCCACGACTATCATCGTCGTCCTGTTCTCCCTCATACTCAGCGTCGTCTATCTCTTTATCAAAAAGCTTATCGACGCGCTTTTCACACGCGAGGAGCATCAGGGCAGACTTATCAAGAGCTTCTCCTCCGAGGTCTCGCAGAGCCTGAACACCGGCGAAATCATGGATAAGCTCATCTCGATAATCAAGGACGAGATACCCGTCAAGTGCATATACGTCTGCCTGCCGCAAAACGGCGCGTTTGTCGCCTCCTACAGCTCCGAGCAGCTCGTGAAAAAGCATTTTTCCATAGCCGCCGACAGCCCCTGCGTAAAATATCTCCAAAAGAACGAGTACTATTTTATTGTCAGCGAGTTCCGCAAGGACCCCCTCTACCGCTCGGTTTGGCAGTCGGAAAAAGACCTCTTTAACAGCCTTTCACTCACCTGTGTCTGCGCGCTCAAGGACGGAAACGACATTGTCGGTCTCATACTTTTCTCCGAAAAGGACAAATCCGCCGAGCTCACCTACACCGAGCTGAGCTTTCTTGAAACCGTCAGCTCCATTGCCTCCATCGCCGTGAAGAACGCCGGGCTCTATGAGCAGATGTACCGCGAGGCGCGGATTGACAGCCTTACCGGCGTCTACAACTACCGCTTTTTCGTCGAGCGCATAAGCGCCCTTTATGACGAGTGCCTGAACGACAGCCTCGCCCTCCTCTTTATTGACATGGACGATTTCAAGCTCTACAACCAGCTTTACGGCTCGGTTGAGGGCGACAAGGCGCTCCGCTCCGTCGCGGACATTATCTCCCTCTGCGTGGGCGACTGCGGCATAGTCTTCAGATACAGCGGCAAGGTCTTCGCCGCGCTCATGCCGCATTACGACGGACGTCAGGCCGAGCTTTTGGCTCACGAGATACGCCGCAGAATAGACGCCATTAATCTTCTGCCGGATAGGGTCAGCCTCAAGCCGCTCTCGATATGCTGCGGCATCTGTGTCAGCCCTTACGCCGCCTCCTCCGCAAAGGAGCTTATGGAAAACGCGGATCTCGCCGTCTATAACGCCAAGGAGAGCGGCAAGGACCGCATAATCCTCTTTAAGGGCGCCTCCCCCATTAACCAAAAGGTCTCCGACAGGGCGCTCTCCATTGTCGAGAACACCGGCAACCTGAACGTGGCATATCAGGCAAACACCTCGACCATCGCCGCGCTCACCGCCGCTATCGACTCCAAGGACCACTACACCTATAACCACAGCCGAAACGTGGCGCTCTATGCCGCCGTGCTCGCAACTGCCGCCGGCCTCAACCGCGACCAGATAAGCGCCATTTACGAGGCGGGACTCCTGCACGACATCGGCAAAATCAGCATCCCGGAAAGCATACTCAGCAAGACCGGCTCCCTCACCTCCGAGGAATACTCCGTCATGAAAAGCCACGTCAACAACGCCATAGACATTATCCGTCATCTGCCGAACATGGACTATGTCATCCCCGCCGCCATCGGTCACCACGAGCGCTGGGACGGCAAGGGCTATCCGCGCGGCATCTCCGGGCAGGACATACCCCTCTCCGCCCGCTGCCTCGCAATTGCCGACGCGTTTGACGCCATGACCACGGACAGGCCCTACCGCAAGGGACTCACCTACGACTACGCCGCAGAGCAGATTGAGCTGAATTCCGGCAAGCAGTTTGACCCCGAGCTTTCGCCCATCTTCGTGCGTCTTATCCACGAAGGCGAGCTAAGCTCACTCGCAAGGAAAATTTAACCACAATAAAAAGAGCGCCCGAAAACCTCTTGAGCAGGTTTTCGGGCGCTTTGTTTTTGTTAGGGCAGGACGGTGAATCTTCCGTCGCCGCTTGGGGCTATGCTGGAGCGGTCTATTATGGCGCTCATAAGGATATCGGATATTTTGAGGTCTGTTTCCTCTGACGTCTCGCAGTATTCCGTGGGGACTGTGCCGTCCATGACGGCAATGGTGTAGAGCCTTTCGGGGTCGATTTTCTCCCCGTCAGCGGTTGTTATGCTGCCGATTCTCGTTCCCGGCTTGGCGGTCGGAGAATATTCCATGCGCAAGCCGGAGAAATAATAGAACCAGCCGCACCTGGCGTTGTCCACGGTGAGCGAGTATTCCAAGGTGTTGATGAGGTTTTTGCCGGTCATGGTGACCTTCTCGAGCACTCCCCTCTCGCCGTGTTTAAGGTCCGGCATGAGGCGCAAGATGTCGGTTGTCGTGATATCGCCCTTATAGAGCTTGGAGCAAATGCCCTTGCCGCTGTAGCGGCCGTCTTTTCCGTTGTCAAGGAAAAGGCCAATTTCGCAGGCGCCCGCCTCGCGCATAACGTCCGTAAAAAAGTTGCCTGTCTCTATCAGGGTGAAGTCCGACTCCGCCGTTCCGAGGACCATCGGCGTCATATCCAAGGGCGGGGTCAGGTTCTGTTCGTCCACCTTTGCGATGACCTCCTGCGGCGTCATCTCGCCGGAAAGCATTCCCGCAAGGCCGGCGCGCAGAGCGCTCTGGGCATTTTGAAGCGGGTTGAATATCGCGCAGCGTCCGTGCTCAAGAGCGGGCAGCAGGGCTGCGATTTCCGGCACGTTGGGAGGCGGCATTCCGTCCAGGCTCGAATACATGGCGCCCGTGTCGCCCGCAAGAGCAAGCTGCCCCTCGGGGGTGCTTATATACTCCATAATCTGCATCACGAGGTCATATTTTTCTTTGTTGCCGCTCTCGCCAAGGTGTTTATTAAGCCCGATATAGCAGACGGGATAGAGCCTTGCCCAATCGCCGTCGTCAACGGGATTGAAGAAGGGCATCAGGGCAAATTCGTCCGTTATGCCTGTGAGGGAATAGCCCATGCGCGCCATAAGCACTGAGTCCTCAATCATCGCGCACTTGCGGTTGAAGAGCATCAGCTCGCGCTCGGCATAGGTGATGTCCATATCCTCCGGCTTCAGAATACCGGCGTCAATAAGCTCCTGAAAGGTCTCAAGCGCGGGCATAAAGTGGTCTCCGAAGCTGCCGACGCCTTTGTTATAGGCCGCAATCCACGCGGCGTCCTCCGGCTTGCTGTAGCAGCTCCCGTATGAAAAACCGGTAAAGACGGTATCGAATACCTCCGGATTGCCAAGGCCGAGCTGGAGCGAGCGAATGCCGCTTTTTTCAATCCTTTGGCAGAGAGAAATAAAGCTCTCGTAATCCGAAGGAAGCTCCCAGCCGTTCTCGGCAAAGAGAGTCTTGTTATAGACTATGCCCCGCACCTGAGAGGGTCCGGGCAGATAGTAGAGACTGCCGTCCCGCGAAATATCCGCAAGCCCGGAGAGCTTGTATTTCCCCGTGAGCGGCAACGCCGAGAGGTCCAGCAGGCGGTCCTGCCAATACTGCGAGCCGATTTCAAGGGGCCACATCATGACAATATCGGTGAGGTCGTCGTGCTCCATCCGCGCCTCGTATTCCGCGAAGCCGCTGTTTGCGGTGAAGTTGCCGACCTGAATAATATCCACATCCGGAAACTTTTCCTCAACGGCAGCCTCAAAGGTGTTGATGGCGAAGGCATACTTGACCAGCACCGTCACGGGGGTTCTCCCCTCCGGCGTAATCTTCTGCGATAATATTTCCTGCGGGGCAAGTGATTCCGCGGGGACTTCGGTACTGCAGCCCGCAAGCATAAGCAGGGCAAAAGCCGCCAAAAGCACCCAAAGCCGACGATATATGTTTTTCATGCTTTCCTTCTTTCACGGGTTAGCATCAGCGCTGTTGTCCCTCCGGTGAGAGCAGCTTTTCAAAGTCCTTGATTGGCATCGGTCTGGCAAAGTAATAGCCCTGAATATAGTCGCAGTTCAGCTTTTTGAGCATATCCACCTGCACGCGCTCCTCGACTCCCTCGGCAACGGTGCTCATATTGAGAGCCTTAGCCATGGTTATTATGCTCCCGACGACAGATTCCGTGCGGGAGGTGTCATATGAGACATTGTTAAAGAAGACCTTGTCAAGCTTCAGGGTATCCACGGGAATGTCGCGAATTAGGTTCAAAGAGGAATAGCCGCTGCCGAAATCGTCCATAGAGCAGCTAAATCCGAGGTCGTGAATGTCTTGTATGATGCTTGTGAGCGAATTTACGTCCTCAAATACGGCGCTCTCGGTCAGCTCGAGCTCCAACACGCCGGGAGGAAGGATATATTTCTCGGCAATTCTGCGGTAGTTATCGAGGAAGTTTTGTGATTTGAGGTGATTGCGCGAGCAATTTGCGGAAATTTTGATGGGTGGTATTCCCTCTCTCGTCCAGCGCTCGAGGGTGCGGCAGACTTCCTCAAATACGAACAAATCGACCTGAACGACAAAACCGTTTTTCTCAAAGAGCGGGATGAATTCGTCGGGATATATCATGCCGTCCTTGGGGCTGTTCCAGCGGACAAGCGCCTCTGCCCCGCCAATGCGCTCTGTCTGCGTGTTGTATTTCGGTTGGAGATAGACCTCAAATTCGTGGTTTTCGAGAGCGTCCTCCATTCTGTCCTCCATGTGTTTTTCGCGGAGCAGAATGCGGCGAACCTCCTCGTTGTAGATGGCATAGCGTATTTTGTTTTTCATGCGGTTGGAGTTTTCGGTGAGCGCGAGCTTCGCGCGGTCTATCATGTGGGGAAGCGGAAGCTCCGGGTCGTCAATGACGAATATGCCGAACTCCGTCTGATGCGGAAGCCAGAGCGAGCCGTTCTCCTCGACATTCAAGGCCGCCTCGCTTCTCCATTTGCTGAAGCGCTCCGTCAGCGCCTCCTCGCCAAAATAGCGGAGCAATATGCAGAAATTATCCGCGCCCAACCTGCCGACGCACTCGTCGCCGGTCAAATCATGGGATATGGCATATTGAGCGCTGCGGAGGAATTGGTCGCAGTTTTTCTTGCCAAACTGCTCGTTGAGAACTTTGAATTTTTTGATGTTCATATAAATCATCGCATATGGCACTCTGCCGGCAGGCTTTGCAAGGAGCCTTTGAGCTTCCTCATAAAACTTGAGGATTGTATTTCCGCCGGTCGTGGGGTCGACATATGCGACCTGCTCGAGGGAGTGCTTGTTGCGATAGAAGGACAGCGCCAGAAAAACTATGAGGACGGTAAATGAAATTGAAATCAGCGTGCAGAACATGATTGTGAGCCTGAGGAGCAGCAGTGATTTTTCACTGACAACCGAGACGGGCACAAAAACCAAAAGGCTCCAGTCCTGACCGACAATCGGGGTATATGCCATGTACTCCGTCAGCCCGTCCATATCGAAGGTCGCAATGCCGTTATTGCCGAGGGCTATGCCGTTTTTGACGCAGTCAAGGCTTTCACCGTGACCAAAATCGGCGTCCGCAAGGGAATTGAGAATGTTGTAGCCGGTTTGACGCGCTTTTTCGGAGGTCGAGCGTATGACCACCGAGCCGTCCTTTCGGATTATGTGGGCATATGCCTCGCCCTCAAATGCCGTCATGGAAAGCATGCGGTCGAAGGTGGACAGGCTGTAGCTCGCGGCAAGCGCGCGAACCTCAATCCCATCAAGCGTCAGGCCGCTCACGGGAATCGCAAACATCGCGCTGTCGCGCCCATCCACGGTGATGGAGGGCGCAATCGAAGGCTTATTCATAACGATGACGTCACGCAGAAGCATCTCGGCGTCAAACATCGTGGAGTTGCCGTCCGAGTCATAGGCGACGCCGTTTTCATCTACAACAAAAAAGTTTTGATAATTCCAATATTTTTTCTGTTCCAAGGCTATTGGCCGAAATTGGTCAAAGGTGCTCGCCTCTGAGGTTTGCATGACTGTAAAAACGGTCCCCAAAACGGAAATGTTGTCGTTGATTACTCGGCTGACGTTCTCGGCAAGAAGCTTGGATATCTCCTGCAAATAGCCGCTGCTCTCTGCGCTCACAGTCTTCTGAACCTGGTGGTAATAGCTGAAGGAAAAAACGGCAAGCAAAATACTCACAAGCACAAGCAGTGCCAACACAAGATAAAGTGTCCGCCGATTCTTTTTTGAGTACATTTGCCATTCCCCCCTTCTGTAAGATTTTTGTTGCAATTCATCGCGCTTTTTTGGATACCTGTATGTTACGCGTTGACCGAGCGATTTGGCTACATTAAGCTCAATTATACTATTTTAATATTAGTCAGTATTACTATAGCTTATTTGCTCGAAAATGTCTACTATTAAGCAAAAATATTTGTCGAATTTTGGCAGTTCAAAATCTGTTAAAGCAGAAATCGGGATGCGGAGAAAAGCGCCTCCGCATCCCGATTTATTTTTAAAGTGCGCTGTATTTGCGCGGCTCTCACATAGGCTTTGACTCGCGGCATTTCGAGCCGTATTGCTCAAGCAGGTCCAAAAATTCCGGGAAGTCCTGAAGGAAATCATATTCGGGGCTGTTTTTCAGCTCGGAAAGCAAGGACGGCAAAAATTGTGAGCCGAAGTTCTTCTCCCCCGCCTTCTCGGTGATATGCCTGCAAATGGGTGACTTTTTCATGTCCCAGGGAATCATCAGCGCGGCAAGCATTGACTTCAGCGCGGAGACGGCGGCTTCGGCGTTTTTTTGCGAGACCGCGACCTCCAGCGGAACAAGAAATGCGGTATATTCCCAGAGGCAAAATAACTCCGCCTGCTCCCGCCCGCAGTGGGCAAGCCGTCGGGCATTTTCCTCGTCGCCCTCCAAAACCGCTATTCTTGCCAGTGCCACAAGGGTTGACTGCGCCTCGTTTATGCTCCCCAGCAGCTTGTGCTCCAGTAGTTTTGCCGCCTCCCCGTTTTTCCCTTCTTTGAGCAAAAGGCTTGCCTGTAGGGTCCGCTTATCCAAGCCGCTGTACTCCGGAAGCATGTCCAGCGCTTCGCGCGCTTTGTCGCAGTCCCCGTCGCTAATTGCCTTTGACGCGAGCATATAGCTTGCGGCGTCGGAATACTTTGAAGCGCCGCATTCGACTACACGCTTGTACAGCGCGGTTATTTCCGAGCCATAGGCGCTCATTTCCTCCGGCGGCAGCTCAGACGTCATGAGTGAGCCCTCGAGAATCATCGCAAGAGAATAGAGCAATTCGGCGCTCGCGGGATATTCCCTCACCTTTTCCATCGCAGCCGCAAATGCGGACGGGAAGCCCTCGTTAAAGCAAATATCTGCAACCCGATTCAAAAAAAGCCCAATTTCTTTTTGCGTCATTTCTTCATTAAAGCAGAGCAGGGTATTTAAATCCGTCTTCAAAAGACGCGCCAATGCGGGCAAAAGCGCAACATCCGGGTATGTCGAGCCTTTCTCCCATTTGTTGACGGCGGGTGCGGACACACCGAGGCAGGCCGCCACCTGCTCCTGCGTCAGCCCAAGCTCCTTGCGCTTCTCGCGCACGATTGTGTTCATTGACATAAACGCACACTCTCAATCTCGTTTTTTGAACGGCCGTTCATGCATATATTCTATCAGATGCCCGCCAATTACACAATTGAGCGCTCTTTAAATTGCAGGACAAAAAAATAACCTCCGGTTAATATCCGGAAGGGTATTACGCTCATTATGTGACGTAGGGGCGAACCTGTGTGTTCGCCCGTATTCTCGTCAATTTGTCGTAATATGAAATGTATATGGTCGGG
>JAVVTL010000004.1:23190-37224 GCA_036653715.1 Oscillospiraceae bacterium | reverse complement strand
CGACCTGCTGATTACGAATCAGCTGCTCTACCGGCTGAGCTACTCAAGCTTATTTGATTATGCGGGGGGCGCGGGCTACTTTGAACACGCGTGTCATAATACCACACTTTTGCGGGAACGTCAACTGCTTTTCGCCGCCCGTGGACGGCGATTCATGGGCGCAGGTCTTGATGCAAAATGCAGGCGCCGATGCAAGGATGCCTTTCCTGCATTTGAGCGATTACGCATTGTATTTTCACCCCCGCAAAGGGCGAGATGTAACCGCGGGAGCCGCCCCCGCTCCCCGCACACCTTTGGATTGCGTCGATATTCGTCGTTTTTGTGCCTATGTCATCGTCGGATTTTTTTGATTTTAGTTAACATAATTGCTTGCATTAATTGTTCACCATATAGTTATCAACATTCTCCACAGGTTTGTCCACAGCTATTTTTTGTTGACAGCAAAGGGGATTTTCGAGTTTTTGCATTTATTGACATTTGCTGTAGCGCGTTTATTCCCTTGGCTTATTGTGGTAACTCGTAGACATAACACACTTCACTGCGAAAAAAGTCGGGAAATGTCGCCAAAAAATGCAGGACGCTTTGAAGGCATCCTGCATTGGTGTCAAATCGGTGACTAAATGTGTCGCATAAGGCCACTGTCCATCAAGGATATGTAATCATTTCCGGCAACAATGATGTGGTCCGCCAGCAATATGCCGACAGCATGCAGGGCCGTGGCTATATGTCGGGTGGTAAGCTCGTCCTCCCTCGAGGGCAGGGCGATGCCGGCGACATGATTATGCGCAATTATAACGCTTGCGGCGTTATAGCTCAGCGCCTGCTCCACAATCCTGCGCACGCTCACCTCGGTGGCGTTCACCACTCCCCTGCTGAGCTCGCGGGAGCAGATAACCCGACACTTGGAATCAAGGCAAATCATGTACACGACCTCGTCCTTTTCGTACATGAAAAGCGGCACGGAGTAGCGCCCCGCCTTTTCGCTGCTTGACAGTATGCGCTCGTGGCGCGTTTTGGAGAGCATGTATCTGCGGCTGACCTGCGGCACGAGCTTGAGGAATACGGCAGTGCTCTCGCCAATGCCGTCAATCTTCTCAAGGTCCACAACCGACGCCTCAAAGACGCCGTCGAGCGTCCCGAAGCGGTCAAGCAGCGCGTGGGCTATAGCGTTTGTGTCGCAGCGGGCATGGGCGTAAAAAAGCAGCAGCTCTATCACGTTCACATCGTCAAAATTGTCCAGTCCGTGCTCGGCAAAGCGTTTTTTCATTCTCTCCCTATGACCGTCGTGAAGGCCCATTTCAAAGCTCCCTCGTGGCAGAGGCGTTCAGCTCGGAGCCGGCGCGGGTACCGGCGAGGTATTCGTAGTAGCCCTGAGCGCCTATCATGGCGGCATTGTCCCCGCAGAGGCGCAGGGGTGGGATATAGAGCTTCAGCCCCTCTGCCTCCGCCGCCTCGGCAAAGTCGCGGCGTATGCGTGAATTGGCGGCGACGCCGCCTGCGACGGCTATGGTGCTGTAGCCAAGCTCACGCGCGGCGAGAATTGTCCTCGGTACGAGGCTCAGGCTCACGGCGCGGCAGAAGGAGGCGGCGAGCGAGGCCCTGTCGAGCGGCTCCCCTCTCTGCTCCGCCATATGGGCGAGATTTATCACGGAGGTTTTAAGACCCGAAAAGCTCATCTCATAGGGCTTGCCGTCAACATGGCCTATGGGCAGGTCATATTTTCGGTCGTCGCCCAGCTTGGAGAGGTCGTCCAGCGGCTTGCCGCCGGGGTATGGCAGGCCGAGGACGCGGGCGGTCTTGTCGAAGCACTCCCCCGCCGCGTCGTCTCTCGTCGCGCCGAGGATTCGCATGTCGGTATAGTCGCGCACGTCCGCTATAAGCGTATTGCCGCCGGATATGGCGAGGCAGAGAAACGGCGGCTCCAGCTCCGGAAACGCGAGATAATTTGCGGCAATATGCCCGCGAACGTGGTGCACCGGCACGAGCGGGACGCCGAGCGCAAGGGCTACGGCCTTAGCAAAATTTACGCCCACCAAAAGCGCGCCGATAAGCCCCGGCGCACAGGTCACCGCCACGGCGTCAATCTCCGAGCGGGAAACTCCGGCGACGTCAAGCGCCCTGTCCGTCAGCCGCGAGATGACCTCGACATGGCTGCGGGAGGCTATCTCCGGCACGACGCCGCCGTATACGGCGTGGAGATCTGCCTGAGAAAACACTTGGTCGGTCAAAACTTCTCTGCCGTCACGCACAAGCGCCACGGCTGTTTCGTCGCAGGAGGATTCAACAGATAGGATTATCATAATTACGCCTCATTCAAAAACAAAGTCATTATAATTGCATTCTCGGTCGGCTGCTCATAGTAGCCGGGCCGCTTGCCGATGTCGCCAAAGCCCATTGAGGAATAGAGCGCTCGGGCGGCGGCGTTTGATTCACGCACCTCAAGCGTGAGAAAGGCGAGGGAAAGCTCGGCGGCTCTCGCCGTCATCGCGCTTATGAGCGCCCGCGCCGCGCCACGTCGGCGGAAATCCGCCGCTGTGCAGACGTTTGTGATATATCCCTCGTTCAGCACATATTGAAGCCCCATATATCCCGCCACAGCGCCGTTTTCCTCCGCCGCCATAAGGACATGTCCCGCTCCCGTGAGCTGCGACTCGAGCGTCGCGCGGCTCCACGGCAGAGAAAAGCACTCGGCCTCGAGCGCCTCGATTGCGTCAAGGTCCGAAGGCAGTGCGTCACGAATCGTCATTCTCTCCGTCCTCTCCGCAAAGCTCGTCGATAAGGTATTCAATCTCGGCGGCAAGCCTGTCCGCCGCGCGGCGCCAGCCCAGCCGCCCGCCGAGAGTCGGCGGGTTCAGGTCGCGCTCGCCGAGGCACATAATCTTTGCCTCGTGCGCCGGATAGGTCGAGGCAAGCTCCTCCGCCTGCTCCTCCGTCATACAGAGCACGGCGTCGTGGCTGTCCAGCAGGGCGCGGGTGACGCGGCGCGGCACATAGGCGGAAATATCCGCGTTAAATTCGCCTGCGGCTTTTACGGCGCGCTCGCTCACCGACTCCGGCTGCTTATCGGAGATGCCCGCCGAGGAACAGCGAATTTCCGGGCAGGCCTTTTGGGAGGCAAGGCGGAAAAAGCCCTCCGCCATCGGCGCAAGCCCCGCGCCGTCGTAATCGACGAAAAGAACGCTCTCCGCCTCAAGCGGGGAATCGTAAAGTCCGGCAAGCAGCTCCGCCTTGTGCTCGTCGTCCCAGTGCTCGAGGGTTCTGTCGCATGCCTGATTCTCAAGGTGATGCGTCAGCTCGTGCTTCAGGGTTTTTGTTAACTCGCGGCGGCATTTTTCGGGTGTGGCATCCGAAAACGCCTCACAGAAGGAGCCGTAATACAGCTCCACATGTCTGCCCATCTGACCGCGAAAATACATGCCCATAATCAGCAGGCCGTCCTCGTCGGTCTTTTTTGCCGGGATGAGGTTGACGCCGCCGTTGAGATTTTCAAATATCTCCTGCGGCAGGGAATCCACTGCCTCGTCGAGCATTTTCCCGGCTTCCTCAAAAGGTACCATCTGTCCTCCTTAGTGGGCCTCGGCCCATGAGCGCCCGCTCTTTGCATCGGCTGTGAGCGGCACGGAGAGGCGCACGGCGTTCTCCATCTCCTCGCGAAGCAGGGCCTTGACCCGCTCCGTCTCCTCCTCGGGGCACTCGGCGATAAGCTCGTCGTGCACCTGCAAAATAAGCCGCGCGCGCAGGCCCTCGGCCTTGATTCGCCTTGCGACGTTTACCATGGCGAGCTTGATTATATCCGCCGCCGTGCCCTGTATAGGCATATTCCGCGCGACGCGCTCGCCAAAGGAGCGGGTGTTGAAGTTTTGCGCCTTCAGCTCGGGAAGCGGCCTTCTGCGGCCGTAGAGCGTCTCGGCATAGCCCTTTTCCTTTGCCTCGGCTATGGTGCGCTGCATGTATTCGCGCACGCCGTGGTATTTTTGCAGATACGCCTCGATATATTCCTTTGCCTCGCTCGGCCAGACGTCAATGTCCTGTGCGAGCGAGAACGCGGATATGCCATAGACTATGCCGAAGTTAACGGCCTTTGCCCTGCCGCGCTGAAGCGGCGTGACCTCCTCCGGCGGGATACCGAAGACCTGCGAGGCGGTGACCCTGTGTATGTCCTCGCCGTCCAAAAACGCCTTTTTCATCGTCTCGTCGCCGGAGATATGGGCGAGCAGGCGCAGTTCAATTTGGCTGTAGTCCGCGTCCACAAGGACGGAGCCGGCGGGCGCGACGAACATCTTTCTTATCTCGCTGCCCAGCTCGCGGCGGATGGGGATATTTTGGAGGTTCGGCTCCGTGCTCGAGAGCCTGCCGGTTGCCGTGACCGTCATTTTGAAGTTTGTGTGTATGCGCCCATCGGCGGATATGACCCTCAATAAGCCGTCCGCATAGGTGGATTTGAGCTTCGTCAGCTCGCGGTAGTCGAGGACGTCCTGAATTATCGGGTGCTTGCCCCGCAGTGCCTCAAGCGTATCGACGTTGGTGCTCCAACCCGTCTTGGTCTTTTTGCCGGAGGGCAGCAGCAGCTCGTCAAAGAGCACCTCGCCCAGCTGCTTGGGTGAATTCACATTGAAGTCATGCCCGGCAAAGGTGTGGATTTTAGTCTGAAGCTCGTCGATTCCCGCCGTCAGGCTCTCGCCAAAGGCAAAGAGCGCCTTTCTGTCAACGAGAAAACCCGCCTTTTCCATCTCTGCCAAAACCTTGCAGAGCGGCAGCTCGACGTCATTGAAAAGCTCCTCTGCGCCCGCCTCGGCTACGGCGGCGGTCAGCGCGGGATAAAGCTCAAACACCGCCTGCGCGTCGGGCAGTTCTCTCTCAAGGAAGCGCGCGGCGAGGCGCGGCAGGTCGTAATTTGTCTCCGTCGGGTCAACAAGATATGCGGCGAGGGCGGTGTCGAAGACGAAGCCCTCCGTCCCCAAGCCCTCCGAAAGCAGCAGGGACATGAAGTCCTTGACGTTGTGGGAGATTTTTTTGACCCCGTCGGAAAAAAGCAGGCGCAGGAGCGCGTTGTAATCGTCGCCAAGCTCTGCCCATTTAAGGGGGTAAATTGCCTTTCCGTCGCAAAGCTCCAGCTCATCCAGCCCGTTTCGGGGCAGAACGGCGACGCAGGCCGCGCTCTCCATGACCGCTTTGAGCGCTTTCGCGTCCGCGCCGTCGATGAACGGGAGTGCGGCGGCGGCGACGGCGGCTTCCGCCTTCTCGCCCGGGGTCAGCGCCCATCGGTCGATGAATTTCGTGAAGCCAAGGCGGTTAAGCGCGTCATACAGCTCCGACGAGGGGCTGAGAGACCATTTTGCCGCCTCGGGGTTAAAGTCCAGCGGAACCTCGGTGTTTATGGTGGCGAGGGTATATGAAAGCTCGGCGCTCTCCCTGCCCGCCGTCAGCTTTTTGCGGACGCCGTCCTTAATTTCGGGGTCGGCAAGATGCGCATAGACCGCCTCCATCCCGCCGTAGCGGCGGATGAGGTCAAGCGCTGTCTTTTCACCGACGCCCGGTACGCCGGGGATATTGTCCGACGCGTCGCCCATCAGGGCTTTGAGGTCCACCATCAGCGGCGGCTCAAAGCCGTATTCGTCCCTGAACACGCAGGGGTCATATTCGATTGTCTCCTGCTGTCCCATGCGGGATTTGACATGGCGGATATGCACCGCCTCCGTCACGAGCTGAAAGCTGTCCTTGTCGCCTGTGACTATCACGCAGTCCCAGCCCGACGCCTCGCAAAGCCTGCCGACGGTGCCGAGGATATCGTCCGCCTCCCAGCCCTCGCTCTCGATTCTGCGCACGCCCATGGCGTCCAAAAGCGACTTGAGCAGCGGCATTTGGACGGCAAGCTCCTCGGGCATACCCTTGCGCTGGGCCTTGTAGCCGTCAAACAGCTTGTGTCTGAAGGTGGGCGCGGGCAGGTCAAAGGCAACGCAGAGGGAATCCGGCGACTCCTCGTCCAACAGGCGCTGGAGCATAGACAGAAAGCCGTAGACGGCGTTCGTAGGCGTTCCGTCCGGCGCGGAAAGCGGCCTCACACCATAGAACGCCCTGTTCACTATGCTGTTGCCGTCAAGTATCATGAGCTTCATGGTGTTTTTCCTCCGAATATCAGTCCGAGGGTGCCTCAAGCTCGCCGAATATCCTCCGGCAGCTGTCCGAATCCTCGGTAAAGAGCTTGTAGATGTAATCGGGGCAGCGGAAAAATGACAAGCGGTTTCTTTTTCATTTTTCGCCTCTCAGCTTTATGAGCTGGTCGCGCAGGACGGCGGCGTATTCGAATTCCAGCATCTTGGCCGCGTCGCGCATCTTGGTCTCAAGCTTTGCAATCTCGGCTCGGCGCTCGTTGTCGGTCATCTTCACGCCGTCGCGCCTTTTGCCCGTATCCTCCAGTCCGGAGGATATTTCGATGAGGTTGCGGACGCTCTTGATTATTGTGGTGGGGGTAATGCCGTTTGCCTTGTTGAAGGCATCCTGCCGCTCGCGGCGGCGCTCCGTCTCGTCAATGGCTGTGCGCATGGAGGGCGTGATTCTGTCCGCATACATGATGACCTTGCCCTCTGAGCTTCGAGCGGCGCGGCCTGTGGTTTGGATGAGGCTTGTGGCACTGCGAAGGAAGCCCTCCTTATCCGCGTCAAGTATGGCGACAAGGGACACCTCCGGCAAATCAAGCCCCTCTCGCAGGAGGTTTATGCCGACGAGCGCGTCAAATTCGCCAAGGCGCAGGTCGCGGATTATTTCCATGCGCTCGATGGCGCTGATATCGTGGTGCATGTAGCGGCATTTTATCCCCGCCGCCGTGAGATAGGCGGCGAGGTCCTCCGCCATCTTTTTTGTGAGGGTGGTGACAAGCGTGCGTCGATTCTTTTCGATGCGCGCCTTTATCTCGTCTATGAGGTCGTCTATTTGGCCCTCCACGGGGCGGACGACAATCTCGGGGTCAAGCAGACCCGTGGGTCTTATGATTTGCTCCGCTATCTGACCTGAGCGCTCGCGCTCGTAGTCGCCCGGCGTGGCGGAGACGTATATTGCCTGACCTATGCGCTCCTGAAATTCCTCGAACTTGAGCGGGCGGTTATCAAAGGCGGAGGGCAGGCGGAAGCCGTAATTTACGAGAGTTTCCTTGCGGGAACGGTCGCCGCGATACATGGCGCGAACCTGCGGCAATGTCGCGTGGCTCTCGTCGATAAAGAGGACGAAGTCCTTGGGGAAATAGTCAATGAGCGTCATGGGCGCACTGCCCGGCTCGCGGCCGGAGATGACGCGGCTGTAGTTTTCGATGCCCGTGCAGTAGCCGAGCTCCTGTATCATCTCGATATCGAAGCTCGTGCGCTGTTCTATTCGCTGAGCCTCGAGGTATTTTTGTTGGTCCTTGAAGAAGGCTATGCGCTCATCGCATTCTCTGCGTATTTCGCGGACGGCGCCGTTCATTTTCTCGCGCGTCGTCACATAGTGGCTTGCGGGGTATATCGCCGCGTGTCCGAGGTTGCGGGTAGGCACGCCGGTGACGACGTTTATCTCCGAGACGCGGTCTATCTCGTCGCCGAAAAACTCGACGCGTATGGCCTTATCGGTGGCATAGGCGGGAAAAATTTCGACCGTGTCGCCGCGGACGCGGAACATGTTGCGCTCAAAGGCAATGTCGTTGCGCTCATAGCGGATTTCGATGAGCTTTTTGAGAAGCTCGTCGCGGTCGCGCTTTTGACCGGGGCGCAGGGAGATGACCATGTTGGCGTAGTCGATGGGGTCGCCGAGGCCGTATATGCAGCTCACCGAGGAGACGACGATTACATCCCGCCGCTCGCCGAGGCTTGCCGTGGCGCTGTGGCGCAGGCGCTCGATTTCGTCGTTTATTGCGCTGTCCTTTTCGATAAAGGTGTCGGTATGCGGGATGTATGCCTCCGGCTGATAGTAGTCGTAGTAGGAGACAAAATACTCGACGGCATTGTCCGGGAAGAACTCGCGAAATTCCGAGCAGAGCTGGGCGGCAAGGGTTTTGTTGTGCGCCAGCACAAGCGTCGGTCGCTGCACGCGCTCGATGACCTTTGCCATGGTGTAGGTCTTGCCCGAGCCTGTCACACCAAGGAGCGTCTGTTCATTTATACCGTTTACAAGCCCCGTTGCGAGGGCTTCAATGGCCTCCGGCTGGTCGCCCGCAGGCTCGTATTCGCTGACAACATGAAATTCCGGCATTTGTACCTCCGCGCACACTCGATTTATCTGCTTATTTTATCACACTTATCCATATTTGAAAACCGCAAAATGCGCTATCAAAACAAATATGGGAGCGGCCTGTATCCGCTCCCATTAATGTATACCTGTTTAATCGGTTTTTAACGCAGCCGAGGGTTATATCAGCTCTCTGCCCATGAGGACGCCCATGGCGCTGCTCATCATGAGGCCGCGCGTCCAGCCGGAGGAATCGCCGAGGCAGTGCAGACCGCCGACGTTGGTGTTCAGCGAGGTGTCCATCTTGACCTTGTTGGAGTAGAACTTCAGCTCCGGCGAATAGAGAAGCGTCTCATAGGAGGCAAAGCCGGGGACGACCTCGTCCATCGACTTGATGAAGTTCAGTATATTGAGCATCGCCCTGTAGGGCATGGCGGCGGTGATATCCCCCGCGATGGCGTCCGGCAGGGTCGGCTTCACGTTCGACTGCATCAGTTCCTTTTCCCATGTGCGCTTGCCGTCGAGGATATCGCCGAAGCGCTGGACAAGGATGTGACCGTTCGCCAGCATATTGGTCAGCTCGCCGACCTTCTGCGCGTAGGCGATGGGCTGATTGAAGGGGACGGAGAAGTTGTGCGAGCAGAGGATTGCGACATTGGTGTTGGGGCTTTTGAGGTCCTTGTTCTTGAAGGCGTGACCGTTCACGACGGCGAGGTCGTTGTCGTAGTTTTCCTGACTCACGATGCCGCCGGGATTTTGGCAGAAGGTGCGAACCTTGTTCTTGAACGGTGCGGGATAGCCGATGAGCTTGGACTCATAGAGGACGTCGTTTATTTCCTCCATAATCTCGTTTCTGACCTCGACGCGCACGCCGATGTCAACGGTGCTGGGCTGATGCTCGACGTTGTGCTCCGTGCAGACCTTCTCGAGCCAGTCCGCGCCGCGCCGCCCCGTGGCGACGACGGTATGGGGAGCGTATATCTCGAAGTCCTTTTTCCCGTCGCTGACGGAGACGCCCCTGCAAACGTCGCCCTCCATTATGAGGTCGTTGCACTGGGTATTGAAAAGCATCTCCACGCCAAGCTGCTGAAGATGTTTTTCGATGTTGAGATAGACGACATGCGCCTTTTCCGTGCCCATGTGGCGTATCGGGCAATCCACAAGCCGCAGTCCCGCCTTGATGGCGCGGGCGCGGATGCGCCTGACCTCCTCGGTGTTGCCAAGGCCCTCGACATGCTCGTCTGCGCCGAATTCGAGGTATATGCTGTCGGCATATTCGATGGTCTCCTGGGCGAGCCTGTCGCCAATAAGGCTCGGCAAGTCGCCGCCAACCTCGCAGGAGAGGGAGAGCTTTCCGTCCGAAAAGGCGCCGGCGCCGGAAAAGCCGGTGGTTATGTGGCAGCTCGGGCGGCAGTTCATGCAGACGCCGGTTTTGGCCTTCGGACAGCTTCTGTCCTCCAAGGCTCTGCCTTTTTCGACCATCACTATTTTTTTTGTGCTGCCCCTGCGGAGCATCTCCAGCGCCGTGAAGATTCCTGCGGGGCCTGCGCCGATAATTACTACATCCGTATTCATTTTGAATACCTCCTAAGAAAAAACAACACTTTATTTTACACCATTTTAAACAATAAGTCCATAGCATTTTACGCAATGCCTGTTAATCTTCATTTTTCACGCGCAAAAAATGAATATCCGTCCTCCGACCATAGCGGATTTTTAAGCATAGAAAAAGACCTATTTTCCGCCAAAGCAGGAAACAGGTCTTTTTTGGTCCGAGTGACATGACTTGAACATGCGGCCTCTTGACCCCCAGTCAAGCGCGCTACCAACTGCGCCACACCCGGATATGATTTGTCGCTCGATTATAATAGCATGTGCCCGTGCGGATTGCAAGGGCTTTTTGGAAAAAGTGGGCGGAAAAAATCCGCCCGCTTTTTTGTGGTGCTGTTATTTCATTCTGATGCCGTATATCTGCTGCGCTCGGTGACCCACCACAACATAGTTTTCGTACACTGCGGGTGAGGCCTCGATGTTGCCCCCGATGTTCATGGAGTCTAACTTTTCCTTCGTCCTGCCGTCCAGCAGGTAGATGTAGAAGCCGGAGGTGCAATAGATGATGTAGCCGTCGCCGTTCTCGTCGTAGACCACGGCGGGAGAGCTCCAGCTGTACATTTGGGTATCGACGCTCCAGACCTCCTTGCCGGTTTTCTTGTCCAAAGCCACCAAGACGCCCGTGCTCCCCTCGGGAGTGCGCGCCACGGGCACGAAGATTAGGTCGGAGAGGTTGTTCTTGCCTATCGCAATAGAGCCCTGTACGCCGCCGGAGACGCCGGAGACGGTATGGCACTTGTAGCTCACGCTCCAAACTATCTCGCCCGTTACGGCGTCTATCTTCCAAATCGGCACGTCTGCCGTGCCGTTTTCGGGTGCGCGCCAGCCGGCATGGAAGGAGGTGCTGACGTAGATATAGGGGTGTCCGTCCTCCAGCTCGAGCACGGGCGTGCTGTTTGAGTCGTCCTGAATGTCCTGCACCCAGTCGAGGGTCAGGGTATTGAGGTCAAGGCACATGAGGTTTCCGCCGTTATCGGGTATGATGAGGTGGCTCTGCCAAATAATCGCCGACGCCTCCATCCCGAGCCAATAGGTATAGGTGGTGGTGCGCTTGCCGGTGTAGCGCCATTTGACGACCTTGGACGGGTTTACGGAGACGGTTCCCGCCGCCTCGTCGTACTGTGTGCCGAGGGTGATTATATAGATGATGCCGTTCTCGCCGGGATATATGAGCTTATCCGTGTCCGCGTCCACAAGGGGCGCGCCGTCGAACATCGGCCACTGGCGAAGGGCAAAGGCGTCGTTCGCGCCGAACTCATACATGATTGAGCAGTCTATTAGGCTGATTATAAAGGCGTGGGACTTGCCCTGATTGCTGTCGTATCCGGCGCCTAAATAGAGAATCGGATAGCCGCGCGGGTCAAGGCTGCCCGAGCCCTTGAAGGTATAGCCGAGGTAGAGCGGGGCGCGGGTATACTCGCCGCCCGTAAGCTCTATGAAGTAGATATAGCCGTCCATTGTGGCATAAATGACCTCGACAAGGCTGTCTGCCTGCTTTGCCCAGTCGTACATGTTCATGTGCTGCCGCAGCTCCTTCGGCCACTCGACTATGAGGGGCTGGCCCGTCCAGCCGCTGCCCGTCCAGACCGCGCCGTCCGGCGAGGTGAGCGAGGCTGTGGCGACCGTCCAAAGGTCGCTGTCGAAGGTCTTGCTCTCAAGCTTCGCGGTGCCGTAGGAGGCGCTGTCGCGGAAGTTGTTGCCGCGGAAGGTGGTGACGCCCTTGACGGCGGTATACTCGGAGCTTTCGCCAAAGGAGATGGGATTGTCGTCGTGGTAATCCGTGACGATTTCCCCGTCCACCATAACCGAGGTGGATTTGATGAAGTTTTCCGGGTTGGTGCTCTCGACCCAGTGGGGGTCAAAGGGCGTCGGCTCGGGAGTCGGCTCGACGGTAGGCGCGGGCGTCGGCTCGGCGGTCTGCTGCGGAGATGACTCCATGACCGTCGGCGGCGCGGCGTCGATTATCGTGGCCTGCATGTATATGATGAAGGCGAGCACGCCGACAAGCACCGCAAGCACTGCGGCAAGGATTATTATTCGTCCCCCATTCGGGGTTTTGTCTCTGTTATTTCCCATTATCCCACTTCCTCAACCGGCTGCCGCCGGAAATACCAATGCATTATACTAAAAACCGACGAAAAAAGCAATCACTCGGTAAAGTGAACGTGGTTGTTGATGTGCTCCTCGCAGAAGCAATGATAGCCCTCGCAGCGTGAGCAGTAGCGGAATTCAAGCTGCGGAAAATCCGCATCCGTCCTGCCGCAGACCGAGCACTTGCGGGTATAGGGCTTGTTTTTTGTCTCGTGTTTGATTTTTGCAACCTCGCGTTTGAAGTTCACGGTCTTCTTGCGCTGCTGCCTGCCGCGCGGCATGACGATGGAGAACAGCTCGTCGCCGCAGAACAGGAAATAGTTCAGCAGTGCCACGATGGGCAAAAAGCTCATCATGCCGTAGCCCATGCCCAGCTTCGCGAATATTTCATAGGCGAAATAAAGCGCATCGACAATGGCGAGCCACTTCATTTTTATGGGGATTATGAAGAACAGCAGCACCTGCATATCGGGAAACAGCGTGGCAAAGGCAAAGAACATGGAGAGGTTAATGTAGTCCGCAGTGATGGGATAGGAGTTTCCCGTGATGAAATATGTCACAAAGCCGTAGATTATCGTGAGGAGCATACCGAAAAGATAATAGACGGTGAAGCGCCCTGCGCCCCATTCGCGCTCGAGCGTGCTGCCGATGAAATAATAAAAGTACAAAAACAGCAGCAGTGAAATTCCGCCGCTCTGCGGCACGAAGACGAAGGTGAGCAGCCGCCATATTTGACCGTTCAGAATTCGCTCCGCCGAAAACGCGAGATTATAGACGAGCAGTCCCGTGGAGTCCATGGCGGAGAAAAGCCACACGGCAAGGTTTCCGATGACGATGAACAGCATGAGATTGGGGATTCCGAAGCGCGGATGCTTATAGCAAAAAATGTCGATACGCTTCATAAATTTTTTCATTTGCGATTACCTCCGAGAATGGTCTGTGGTCGTTACGGATTATCTTACCACATTTTTTTAAAGAATACAGCATTTTTGTGCTTTATGTTTCGTCGGCGGTATGTTATATTGATAGGCGTATTATTATGTCCGAGACTGTTCTCTCATAATATATCGAAAAAGATTTGCGAGGATTATATGGACGAAGAAAGAAATGACCTGATTGAAGGCCGCAACGCCGTTATCGAGGCGCTTCGGGCAGGAAGAACAATCGACAAAATATTTATCGCCAAGGGCGAAACCGACAGGGCGCTCGGACACATCACCGGGAAAGCGCGCGAGGCGGGCATCCCCGTCACGGAATGCGACCGCCGCAAGCTTGACGCCATGAGCGTCACGCACTCGCATCAGGGCGTCATCGCCGTCTGCGCCGTGCGCGAATATTGCTCCATAGACGACATACTCGAGGTCGCCGCCCAGCGCGGCGAGCCGCCCTTTGTCATCGTCTGCGACGAGATAGCCGACCCGCACAACCTCGGCGCCATCATCAGAAGCGCGGAATGCGCGGGAGTGCACGGCGTTATCATCCCCAAGCGCCGCAGTGCCGGCATGACAGCCATCGTCGGCAAGACCAGCGCCGGTGCCGTCGAGCACATGGCGGTTTCCAAGGTCACAAACCTTGTCTCCGCCGTCGAGGAGCTGAAGGAAAAGGGCCTTTGGATATACGGCGCGGCCGCCGAGGGCGCATCCCCGCTCTGGAAAACCGACTTTTCCGGCCCCGTCTGCCTCGTCATAGGCTCCGAGGGCGAGGGGCTTGGCAGACTGCTGACGGAAAAATGCGATTTCCTTGTCAGTATACCCCTCAAGGGGAAAATATCCTCCCTGAACGCCTCTGCGGCTGCTGCCGTCATGATGTACGAGGTCGTTCGACACAGAGAAAACTAAAAGGACAGAACAGGGTTATGGATTTGCTCGGAAGTGACATTTCAATAGACGACATCGCCTCAGCGCGGATACCGGACGACGAGGAATACGCCCTCGAGTCCATACTCGCGGAGTACTCCGATGACGGCACTGCCCCCTCCGCGCCCGCAAGGGCGGCGGCGGAGCCTTCCCTCCCCATCCGCATGCGCGAGGAGGGTGACGGCATTGAGAGCGCCGCCATCAGCTCGCTTGACGCGCCCGAATACGCCGATGAGGACGATTTTGAGGAAGAACCCGAGCAAAAGCCCTCCGATGAATCCGC
>JAVVTL010000004.1:0-23090 GCA_036653715.1 Oscillospiraceae bacterium | reverse complement strand
CCGTCCGCGCCCCCATTTCCCCGGAGGAGGACGACGGCGACGAAGCCCCCCGCCGCCGGACGGACAGCGAGGATAACCGCAGCTTCAAGGAACGGCTCCTGACTCCGCTTGTATCCGTCATGGCGATTTTTGCCATCCGAAAGCAGGAACGCAGCGTCGGCGGCTCCGCCGTATCCGGCGAGGACGAGGAAGACCTCGGCCCCGAGCTTTCCGCCGAGGACGCCTCAAAATATTACGCGGGCAACGCCAAATCTCTGCGCCTGCGTATGCGCCTCTCCGTGCTGCTCTGCATCATACTCGCGTGGATTTCCTTCGGCCTGCCCGCCGCCGGTCTGCTCGGCTCAAGCCCCGCCGCAGCCGCGCTCGTTTGCCTTATACTCGAGCTTACTGTCGTAATGCTCGGTTTGGATGTCTTCACCGCCGGCATCATGTCGCTCGTTCGCGGCACGCCGTCGATGTGGTCACTCGTCTCCGTCGCCTGCATCGTCTCCGCGCTGGATGCCGTCGTGACCTTTGCTCTGCGCGACGCCGTGGAGGGGCTTCCCTTCTGCGCCGTTGCCGCAATATCCATGTCCTTTGCCATCGGCGGCTCGCTCCAGACCTGCCGAGCCAACAGGCTCTCCCTGCGGGCGCTGGCGCTCAGCCGCGACCCCTATGCCGTCACCGCCGAGGCCAACGTCGCCGAGGACGGAATCACCCTTCTCAAATCCAAGCGCGGCACCGAGGGCTATCTTCACCGCTGCGAGGAACCCGACTGCGCCGAGACCGTCTACGGCGTCATGGCGCCCTTCCTGCTCGGCGCGGCGCTCCTGCTTGCGCTCATCGCCACCGCCGTCTCCGGCGAATGGAAAAGCTTTTTCCGCATTCTTGCCGCAATGACGGCGGCAATGGCACCCTTTGCCGCTTTTCTCGCCTTCCCCCTGCCGTATTCCATCATCACCCGCCGCATCTTTCAGTCCGGCGCGGCGATAGCCGGCTGGGCGGGACTGCGCGACATCGGCAAGAGCCGCCACATCATCGTCACCGACAGGGACATTTTCCCCGCCGGCACGCTCTCCCTCGAATCCATCCGCATACTTGACGGCTCCTGGCCGGAAAAAGTCATCTCCTCCGTCGGCAGCGTCATCTGCGCCTCCGGCAGCGGCCTCGCCCCGGTCTTTACAGAGCTTATGCGCCGCAACAACTGTTCCATGCAGCGGGTTGAGGATTTTTGCTGCCACGAGGGCGGCGGACTCACAGCCCTCATAAACGGCGAGGAGGTGCTCTGCGGCAACGCCGGCTTCATGCATCTCATGAGCATCAAGCTCCCGCAGAAGCTCGCCGCCAAAAGCTCCGTTTTCGTCTCCATCAGCGGCGTGCTCACGGGCGTCTTCACCGTGAAATACGTCCCCGTCACCTCCGTGCAGGATGCTTTGGCAAGCCTTTTGCACACGCGCAGGGAACCGATTTTCGCCATGCGCGACTTCAACATCACCCCGCTCATGATACGTCAGAAGTTCCGCATGCCGACGGACGGCTTTGATTTCCCCACCTTTGCGAGGAGATACGAGATTTCCTCCGCAGAGCCCTCGCCGACAAGCCTTATTTCCGCCATAATCTCCCGCGAGGGCCTCGGCCCCTTGGTCGAGGTATCCGACCGCGGCAGGAAGCTCTACATAGCCGCCACCCTCGCGACGGTTCTTTCGGTGCTCTGCACCATCATCGGCATGACGCTCATGTTCACGCTCTGCCTCTCCGGCTCGCTGGACTCCGCAACCGTGTCGAATCTTATGACCTATATGTTTCTGTGGTTAGTGCCCACCATCATCCTTGCATTTGGCCTGGGGCGGTAAATTGTTATTGCCAAGTACTCCATATTATTGTATACTTGCATAATTAAGTGAGTGCTTGCGTTTATAAGTATTACTATTTCAGCATATTAAGGAGAGGACCATCACATGAGCTACGCTACCAAGGACATCCGCAACATCGCCCTTTTGGGCCATGGCGGAAACGGCAAGACCAGTCTGGCTGAGAACATCCTGTTCCTCACCGGCGCAGTCGACAGACAGGGCCGGGTGTCGGACGGAAACACCGTCTCCGACTACGATTCCGAGGAAACCCGCCGCCAGATCAGCATCTCTGCCAGTACTCTCTACACCGAGTACAAAAAAACCAAGATCAACATCATCGACACCCCGGGCTACTTCGACTTTGCAGGCGAGGTTGCTCAGGCTCTCCGTGTTGTTGACGCCGGCATCATCTGCGTCTCCGCCAAGGACGGCATTACAGTCGGCGCGGAAAAGGGCTGGAAATACCTCTCGGACGCCAAGAAGCCCCGGGCAATATACATCTCCAAGACGGACGAGGAGCATGCCGACTTCTACAAGACCTTCGAGGGTCTGCGCGCCAAGTTCGGCCCCACCCTCAGCCCCATGACCGCCCCCATCATTAATGGCGAAAAAGTCATCGGAATTGTTGATATAGTCGCCCGCAAGGCCTACAAAATGGACGGCGGCAAGCAGGTCGAGATTCCCGTCCCCGGCGATATGTCCGGCAAAATCGACGACCTCTACTCCGCCATCGCCGAGAACGCCGCCGGCACCGACGAGGCTCTCATGGAGAAATACCTCGACACCATGGAGCTTTCCCCGGAGGAAATCTACAGCGCTCTCGCCACCGGCATTGCCGACTGCGAAATCTGCCCCGTCTTCTGCGGCAGCGCTTTCACGGGCCTCGGCACCGAGGTTCTGCTTGACGCCGTCAAGAATTTCTTCCCCGCACCTCTTGAGGGCGGCGCACCCGTTAACTCCGAGGGCCCCACCCGCATAATCGTCTACAAGACCATCTCCGACCAGTTCGGCAAATTCTCCATGTTTAAGGTCGTCTCCGGCAAGGTCACGCCCGACATGACCCTTGCAAACGCAAGAAGCGGCGCTTTGGAGAAATTCGGTCACATATACTTCATGCAGGGCAAGAAAAACCTTGAAGTCCAAGAGATTGGCTGCGGCGACATCGGCGCCGTCGCAAAGCTCACGGACACCAAAACCGGCGACACCCTCTGCGACTCCAAAAACGTCGAGGCGCTCCCCGGCATCGTGTTTGCGCCCCCCTGCTACTCCATGGCAATCTACCCCAAGACCAAGGGTCAAGAGGACAAAATCGCCCAGGGCCTCACCCGCCTGAGCGAGGAAGACCGCACCTTCACCATCGTCAACAACGGCGAGACGAAGCAAATGGTCGTCTCCGGTGCCGGCGACATCCACCTCGACGTCCTCTGCTCCAAGCTCAAAAACAAATTCGGCGTTGAGGTCGAGCTTTCCCCCGCCCGCGTCCCCTACCGCGAGAAAATCCGCAAGCCCATCAAGGCTCACGGCCGCCACAAAAAGCAGTCCGGCGGTCACGGTCAGTTCGGCGACGTTTGGATTGAATTCGAGCCGCAGGAGGAGCAGGAGGAAATGGTCTTCGCCGAGAACGTTTTCGGCGGCAGCGTCCCCAAAAACTTCTTCCCCGCCGTTGAAAAAGGTCTGCGTGACTGTGTCGGTCGCGGCGTCGTCGCCGGCTACCCCATGGTCTACCTCAAGGCCACCCTCTACGACGGCTCCTATCACCCGGTTGACTCCTCCGAAATGGCCTTCAAAACCGCCGCCGGTCTTGCCTATAAAGAGCTTGTCAACGCCTCCCCCGTCATCATGGAGCCGATAGGCCTCCTCAGAGTCTCCATCCCCGACGCCAACATGGGCGACATCATGTCCGATATCTCCTCCAAGCGCCGCGGCACAGTCCTCGGCATGAGCGCGGAGAACGGCATGCAGACCGTCGAGGCGGAGGTTCCCATGGCGGAAATGGGCACCTATTCCATCGACCTGCGCTCCATCACGCAGGGCCGCGGCTACTTCACCCTCGAATTCCTGCGCTACAACGACGCCCCCGCCGCTGTCCAGCAGAAGATTATCGAGGACTACAAGGCTCAGCTCGAAACCGAATAAAGCACCCCAAAAATCGCCGCACGGGCTGTCGCATCTTGTGTGACAGCCCGTGTTTAATCCCCCCTTAACCGAGGTATGAAATGAACAAAAACAAAAGCGGAACCATGTATATTTTCTGGTCGGTGGCAATAGTCGCCTGCCTGCTCTTAGTGCTCTTTGCGCTTCTCTTTTCCTCCTGCTCCAAGGGCGGCGAGGCAAAGGCAAGCCCAAGCCCCACCCAGCCCGCCGTGACGGAAAGCGCCACGCCCGCCCCCGACCCTGCGGCAACGCCTCCCGCGTCCGTGCCGCCCTCCGCCCCTCCCGCCGCCTCCGCCTATGAGCTTGGCGAGACGGCTGACGCGGGTCAGGAATACATCGACAAGCTCACCTTCCTTGGCGACAGCACCACCCACGGCCTCGCGGCCTACGGTGTTCTGAGCGGACGCGAGGACACAACTCAGGTTTGGACTCCCGCGAGCGGCACGCTCACCCTCTCCAATCAGAGCTTTGCCACCATCGTCTACCCCGAGACGAAGGATGAAATCACCATTGTCGAGGCCGTCAAGCGCAAGCTGCCCGAGTACCTCGTCATAACCCTCGGTGTAAACGGCGTCTCCTTTATGGACGAGACTTATTTCACCGACGAGTACACAAAGCTCGTCAAGAGTGTTCAGGAGGCAAGCCCCGACACGAAAATAATCCTCAACTCCATCTATCCCGTGGAAAACGACTACGAGAACATCGAATACATCAACAACACGAATATAACCGCCGCCAACGGCTGGATACGCAAGATTGCGGAGGCCACCGGCGTTAAGTTCACAAACAGCGCGCCCGTCTTAACCGCAGCGGACGGCAGTCTCGTCGAAGACTACGGCAACGGAGACGGCATCCACCTGAACGCCACCGGCTACATGAAGGTGCTGGAATATCTCCGCACACATGCCTATCAATAAGGAGCTGCACATGAAAAAAATAATTGCTTTTACTCTCTGCCTTGTCTGCGTTTTCTCGCTCTGCGCCTGCGGCAAGGCCCCCGTTGACCCCGAGATGGCAGACCTGCTCGCCGCCGTGGACAAGGCCGCCGGCGAGGAAGGCGAAATGGCCGCCGTCGATGCGAGCTATGTCAAGGGCATGCTCAAGCTTGAGGTCACCGACTACGGCGACTTCGCCGTCAGAATAAACGCCTTCTCCAAAAACATCGACGAATACGGTGTGTTCAGGGGCAAGGACGAGGCGCAGGTCAAGCTCATCAAGTCCGCAGTGGAGACCTACATAAAAATGCGGCAGGACACTTGGATAACCGGGTATATGCCCGAGGAATTGCCCAAGCTCGAGTCCGCGAAGGTCTGGACGCAGGGCAGCTACGTCATGTACGCCATCCTCTCCGAAGACGCGAAAGCCGCCGTCGGCACCTCCTTTGAAAACTGCTTCAAGGGTTAACAATTTCAGACTGAAACAGTGCCGCGGAAAAACCGCGGCACTGTTTTTTATCTTATTATCGTCTTTATGAAGTCCCGCTTTTCGGGCTTTTGGTGGGAGATTGAGTAGCAGGCGCGCAGGGACCTTGCCGCTTCGGCGGCGCCGCTGTCGTCGGCGGCGTGGATTGTTGCAAGGCTCTCGCCGATTTTGACGCAATCGCCGACCTTTTTGTGGAGCACCACGCCCACGGAGAGGTCGATTTTGCTCTCCTTTGTCACCCTGCCGCCGCCCAAGCGCATACAGATAAGCCCCACCTCGTCCGCGGCTATGCGGCTTACATAGCCCTCCGATTCGGATGGCACCTCAAGGCGAACGGGAGCCGTGGGCAGGAGCGATATGTCCGCCGTTCCACCCTGAGCGGCAATAAATTCGTTGAATTTTTTGAGCGCCGAGCCGTCGCTTATGCCGCTTTTCAGCGCGGCGCGAGCCTCGGCGTCGTCCCGCGCAACACCGCTCGCGGTGAGGATGCAGGAGCCGAGCGTCAGGCAAAGCTCGAGCAGATTCCCGCCAAACTCGCCCTTCAGGAGCGAAACTGCCTCCCGCACCTCGAGCGCGTTGCCGACTGCGCTGCCAAGAGGCTCGTCCATATCGCTTATGCAGGCCACGGTTTTGCGCCCGGCAAGCTTGCCTATTTCCACCATCTCACTTGCCAGCTCGCGTGCGTCGCGCTCGGTTTTCATGAAGGCGCCGCTGCCGCACTTCACGTCAAGGACGATGACCTCCGCGCCCGCCGCCAGCTTCTTGGACATGATGCTGCTGACTATGAGCGGTATTGACTGCACCGTGCCAGTCACGTCCCGCAGGGCATAGAGCTTTTTGTCCGCCGGGTCGAGGTCGGCTGTCTGCCCCGCTATCGCCATGCCGACGGAGTTCAGGTTTCCGAGAAAACGCTCGAGCGTCAGCGCGGAGGAAAAGCCGGGGAAGCTCTCAAGCTTGTCTATGGTGCCGCCGGTGTGGCCCAGCCCGCGCCCGGACATCTTTGCCATTTTGACTCCCTGTGCCGCCACCATGGGCAGGAGCGCGAGCGAGGTCTTGTCACCCACGCCGCCCGTGCTGTGCTTGTCCGCCTTCACGCCTCGGACGGAGGAGAGGTCGAGCGTGTCGCCCGAGCGCATCATCGACATTGTGAGGTCAAGCGTCTCGCGCCTGTCCATGCCGCGCAGGACTATCGCCATCAGCATGGCGGACATCTGATAATCCGGTATTTTGTCGGCGGTATAAGCGCCTATCATGTATTCTGTTTCCTCGGCTGTCAAAGCGCCGCCGTCACGCTTTTTCGCTATAAGCTCCGTCATTTGCATATGCCTGCATCTCCTTGGCTAAGATGCGATTATTGTATCACATTTTACCTCGGAAACACAACGTACAGCCCGCCGTTTATTCGCCTGAGCACGCCCTCCGTCCCCTGCGGAAGTCGCGGGTCGTCCGCAGGCAGAGCCACGAGCACGCGCCTGCCGTCAAAGGTCGAGAGCGTCCCGTCCGGCGCGGAAAACCAGAGCACGTCGCAAAGCTCGTCCGACGGCGCGGTGCGCTCCTCCGGCGCCTCCGGGCTCTGCGCGCTCGGCTCGCTCGGCAGCGCCGTCTGCCGCTCCCCCGTCGGCGCGGCGTATTCTATCTCGCTCGGAAAGTCCGACATAGCCGCGCGGCTCAATTTTTTCCGAAGCGCCAATGCGCCCTTTTCCGGCTGCATCACGCCGAGGTAGCCCTCCGCCCCGCCGCCGAAAACGGACAGGCGCATAAGCTCCCCCACATCCATTGCCGCCGCCTCAAACACCGTCAGCAGCCCGTTTTTTTCAACCTTCAGCGTCCCCACGCGCGCGCCGTCCGCGATTATCGGGTATTCCATAATAAGCCCTCCCAAAAACAAAAATCCCGCCCATACGATAAGTATGAGCGGGATTGCGCACATATGACATTCAGGCAGTTTTATAGGTGCCGCGCACAAGGAGCGTCACAGCGCCCGAGGCCTTCACGCCGTCGCCCGATGCGGAGGTCATGTAGAGGTGGTTTGCCGTGAGCGCCGAGCCTGCGTTCAGCGCGCTGCCCGCGGAGACATCCACCAAGGTGCCGACTGCGGCAGCACTGCCGGAGCGGTAGAGTATCTCGCAGCCCGCGCTTCCCGTGAGGGTGTTGCCTGAGGCGAGGGTGACGACCTTGAAGGTGCCGGTGGCACCGGCAATATCCGCCTCGAAGGAGCTTTCAAGGCGCTCCATGGCACCGGCAAGCTGCCCGTCAAAGTCGCTTCTTATGGAGGGGCCGAGCGTATCCGTGAGGTAGCTCACGGTGACGAGCGGGTCGGACTGGGTGCCGTAATTGGTTGCGGCGTAGGCTCCGACGCCTGCCGACAGAGCCGCGACGACAATCAGAAGGGTTATGAATTGCCATTTTTTCATGATATGTACCTCCATGCGGATATGTGTCCCGGGCCCGGGCCGACCCGGGACACCATCATTCGTATTTGTTATTGCCCGAGTCCGAAGCTTACGCGCATGGCGTCGTCCACCTTATGCATCGTCAGCCCGTCGAGCTGGCCCATTCGCTCCTTCAGGCGGGATTTATCCAGTGTCCTAACCTGCTCCAGCAATATCACGCTGTCGCGGGAAAGCCCGTAGTTGCGGGCTGTCAGCTCGATATGGGTCGGAAGTCGGGCCTTGCCGATTTGTGAGGTTATTGCCGCCGCTATCACCGTCGGACTGTGCTTGTTGCCGGTGTCGTTCTGAACTATCAGCACCGGGCGCATGCCGCCTTGCTCGCTGCCCACCACCGGGCTAAGGTCGGCGTAGTAGATGTCTCCTCGTTTAACAGGGTTTGTCATGTGAGCTTCACTCTCCGTGGAATCCGTGCCCGCACTGAAGCGGCGCGCGAATTCAAGTTGCCCATTCACATTGTATGTAGGGCTGCGGCGGTCATCCACCGAGCGGCGAGACGCCGTCGCTACCACTATTTTCACACAAAGAGGTTTTTTTTATACATTAATTCAAATAGACCCTCGGTACACGGGGCGAAACGGCGCAAAGCAGCTCATAAGATATTGTTCCGGCTTTTTTTGCCTGCTCGTCCACACCGAGGCCGACGCCGAAGACTGTGACGACATCCCCAACGCGCACCTCGGGCATATCGCTCACATCCACCATGCACATGTCCATGCAGATGCGCCCGACCTGTCTCGCGCGGCGACCGTTAATGAGGACGTCCATTTTGCCGGAGAGGACCCTGTGCAGGCCGTCGGCATAGCCGATGGGTATGACGGCAAGGCGCATGTCGTGCTCGCAGGTGAATATCCTGCCGTAGCTCACGGTGTCGCCCGCCGCGTGCTCGGTTATTTCACACACGCGGGTCTTGAGGGTCATCACGGGGCGAAGGTCAAGCCCTGCCCGTCCCTCCTCGGGATACAGGCCGTAGAGAAGCAGGCCGGGACGCGCCATGTCGAAGTACGTCTCCGGATAGTTTACCACGGCTCCGCTGTTGGCGCAATGGCGGATGCCGAGGCTCCTGCCCGTGATTTCTTCGAGCTTGTCCGCCGCCTCCGTGAAGCGGGCGAGCTGAAGCTGCGTAAAGGGGTCGCCGTATTCGTCGGCGACGGCAAAGTGCGTGAAGACGCCGACGACGCGAAGCCGCGGCAGCTCCATAAGCGCTGTTATATCCGCGAGCGTCCCCTCTCCGGAGACATTAAAGCCCGTGCGCCCCATGCCCGTTTCGAGCTTTACATGGACGCGCAGGGTGAGATTTGCCTCTTCAAGGGCGGCGTTCATTGCCCTTGCGCAGGCGATGTCGCCCACGGCCTGCTCCGCCCCTATGCGCGCAAGCTCCGGCGCGACAGAGGCGGGAGACGGCGCGAGAATGAGTATCGGCAGGCATATCCCCGCCTCGCGAAGCTCGCTTGCCTCCTGCGGGCAGGAGACGGCGATATAGTCCGCGCCGATTTCCTCCAGCCGCCGCGCCACGGTGACCGCGCCGTGACCGTAGGCGTTTGCCTTGCACAGCCCGGCAAAGAACGTATCCTTGGGCAGTTTTTTTCTGATTTCTCCGTAGTTGTGCTCAAGCGCCGAGAGGTCTATCTCGGCCCATGTGCGATTATCCTGATTTGGCATTTTTTATATCCTCTATTGCATGAGAAATTGGCTTATCGCGCAGGTCACAAGGACTCTGCCCGAGGCGCTGTCCGCAAGCTCGGCGCTTATGGGGGTGCCATCAGCGCCGAAGCGGACGCTTATCTCGAGCGTGTCGTCGGGCGTCAGGCGCAGGGCGAGGGCATCGCCCTCCCGCCGAATTCTGTCAACATGCCCGCTTTGCAGAGCGCCGATAAGCCGAGGCAGCGCAGAGAGCGGGGTCAGGCCGTCGCCTGTCAGGTCGCCTGTGTCGAGGACGACGCCGTCGTAGAGAAGCTGCGAGCTTTTCGGCTTGACGCTCGCCTTAATCCCGGCGATAAGCTCCGGTGCGAGCACCTCGACGGTGCAGCCCTCCGCGTTTGAGACGGCTTTAAGGGTGTAGTCCCTCGCGCTCTCGCCGTAGTCCGCGTTTACCTCCGCCGTGACCGACACCTCGTCGGCACGCAAAAGCTCCGCCCTGAAGCTCTCAAACCGCTCCTTGCCCTCATCGCGTCCGCAGGCGGCGAGCAGGATGAGCGTTATCATAAGTATGGCAGAATAGGCACGCCGCATGGTCTGTTCCCCCGTATACACATTTCACCGCGGTGCCATGGCGTACATTATACATTTACGCGCCAAATTAGTCAATTCGTTTGACAAGCCGCCGCCGGTGTGCTATAAGTATATTTCAGTTGATTACAATTATTGCTGTGATCGGGAAAATAGCGTCCGTCTCCGCTTCAGAGAACGAAGGCCGCCGGCTGAGAGCCTTCGGCGAGAGACAGCGCTTGGTTCGCCCGTGAGCTCCGGCCAATCCCCGGCGGCTGCGCCCGTTAAAGCGCGTGAGCGCCGCGCCTATGCGCGGAACACGGGTGGTACCGCGGAAGGATAGCCTTTCGTCCTGTTTTTGGACGAGGGCTTTATTTTTTTGTCTGTTAAACATTTTATGCGGCGGAGCTTTTTCCGCCAAGGGAGGAGCAAATCACATGAAGGAGCTTTTACAGGAGCTGCGCGCGGCCTCCGCCGCCGCCGTCTCGCAGGCCGACAGCGCGGAGGCGCTTGAGGAGCTGCGCGTCAAATATCTCGGCAAAAAGGGCGAGCTTACCGCCATACTCAAGCAGATGGGCAAGCTCAGCGCCGAGGAGCGGCCGATAATCGGCCAGCTCGCAAATCAGGTTCGCGAGGAGCTTGAGTCAGAGCTTGAGGCCGGCAAAAAGGCCATAGGCGAAAAGCAGCTCGAGCAGCGTCTTGCCGCCGAGACGCTTGACGTCACCATGCCCGGCGAGGAAATGACGCTCGGTCATCGCCACCCCATGAACATCGCACTCGACGAAATTAAGGACATCTTCGTCGGCATGGGCTTCGAATGCCTCGACGGCCCCGAGGTCGAGCTTGCGGAGTACAACTTCGACAAGCTGAATGCGCCCGAGGGTCATCCCTCCCGCGACTGGTCGGACACCTTTTATTTCGATAAGGACAGCCGCGTGATGCTCCGCAGCCAAACAAGCCCCATGCAGGTTCGCGCCATGGAGACAAGGCCGCTGCCCATCCGCGTTATCGTCCCCGGCCGCGTCTACCGCAAGGACGAGGTGGACGCCACCCACAGCCCCATGTTTCATCAGGTCGAGGGTCTTGTCGTTGACAAGGGCGTCACCATGGCGAGCCTCAAGGGCACGCTGAACGCGATGGTGGATGCGCTCTACGGCAAGGGCACGAAGACCCGCTTCCGCCCGCACCACTTCCCCTTCACCGAGCCCTCCTGCGAGATGGACGTCCAGTGCCATCGCTGCGGCGGCGTCGGCTGCCCCACCTGCAAGGGCGAGGGCTGGATTGAGCTGCTTGGCGCCGGCATGGTTCACCCCAAGGTGCTTGAGGGCTGCGGCATAGACACCGAGGTCTATTCCGGCTGGGCCTTCGGCATGGGACTTGAGCGCACGGCGCTGCGCCGCTTCAAGATAGCCGACCTGCGGCTCATCTTCGAGAACGACGTCCGATTCCTTGAACAATTCTGATAAAGGGGAGAGAATAATATGAAGCTTTCACGAAAATGGCTCGGCGAATTCGTCGACCTGCCCCTCGCCGAGTGCGGGGACAGAGCCTTCGCCGAGGCGATGACGCTCTCCGGCTCCATGGTCGAGGGCACCGAGTGCATGGGCGAGGACATCAAAAATGTCGTCGTCGGCAAAATAATCAAAATGGAGCGCCACCCGGATTCCGACCACATGTGGGTCTGCCAAACCGACGTGGGCGGGGCGCGGCTCCTGCAAATAGTCACCGGCGCACAGAACCAAAAGGAGGGCGACCTCGTCCCCGTGGCGCTGGACAATTCCCTTCTCCCCGGCGGCAAGGAGATTAACACCACTGTTTTCCGCGGCGTTTTGTCCGAGGGCATGATGTGCTCGCTCAAGGAGCTTGGGCTGGAGCTGCGCGACTTCCCCTATGCCTTTGAGGACGGCCTTTTCGTCATAGAGGAGGATTGCCTCCCCGGCGACGACATCCGCAGTGTCACGGGACTTGACGACCATGTTGCGGAGTTTGAGATAACCCCCAACCGCCCCGACTGCCTCTCCGTCATCGGCCTTGCCCGCGAGGCCGCCGTCACCTTCAACAAGCCGCTCAGGCTGCATACGCCCATTGTCAGGGGCTGCGCGGACGCAAAGCTCTCCGACATGCTCAGCGTCACCGTCACCGCCGACGACCTCTGCCCGCGCTATACCGCGCGCATGGTCAAAAACGTCAAAATCGCGCCCTCTCCCAAGTGGCTGCGCGAGCGCCTCCGCGCCTCCGGCGTGCGCCCCATCAACAACATTGTCGATATAACCAACTATGTCATGCTCGAATACGGCCAGCCGATGCACGCCTTCGACTACCGCTATGTGACAAACGGCAAAATCGTCGTCCGCCGCGCCGCCGAGGGCGAGGCGCTCACGACCCTTGACGGCGGCACCCGCAAGCTCACCCGCGACATGCTGGTCATCGCCGACGAAAACCGCGCTGTCGGACTTGCCGGCATCATGGGCGGCGAAAACAGCGAAATAGTCTCCGATACCTCCGCCGTCGTCTTTGAGTCCGCCACCTTCAACGGCACCTGCATCCGCCGCGGCGCACTGGCGCTCGGCATGCGCACCGAGGCCTCCGCCAAGTTTGAGAAGGGCCTTGACCCCATGAACACCCTGCCCGCCGTTCAGCGCGCCTGCGAGCTCGTCGAGCTGCTTGGCGCCGGAGAGGTTGTGGACGGCATAATCGACGTCGAAAACCACTCCTACACCCCCACAAGCCTCAAGCTGCGCGCAGACAAGATAAACGAGCTGCTCGGCACCGATATTTCAGCCGAGGCGATGACCGATATACTTCGCCGTTTGGATTTCGTCGTAGACGGCGATACTGTAACCGTCCCCTCCTGGCGCGGCGATGTGGAGCACTACTCCGACCTCGCCGAGGAGGTCGCGCGTATACACGGCTACAACAACCTCCCCACGACCCTCCTGCGCGGCGACACGACGCGCGGCGGCCTCTCCACGGAGGAGATGACCCAGCGCTCCGTCGGTGCCGTATGCCGCAGCGTGGGCTACGACGAGATTATCACCTATTCCTTCATAAGCCCCTCCTACTACGACAGAATCCGTTGGGAAAAGGACGACCCGCGCCGTGAGTCACTGCGTATCCTCAACCCGCTCGGCGAGGACACCTCCATCATGCGCACCACCGCCCTGCCCTCCATGCTGGAAATTTTAGCGAGAAACTATAACTTCCGCAACCGCTCCGCGCGCCTCTACGAGATTGCCAAGACCTATTTCCGCCGTGCCGACGGTCTGGCGGACGAGCCGCGCGTTGTCGTGCTCGGCGCTTACGGCGACGGCATGAGCTTCTATAAGCTCAAGGGCGCCGTCGAGGCCATTCTTGCCGACCTGAAAATTGCGGGCGCAAGCTTTGTCGCGGACCGCGAAAACCCCTCCTATCACCCCGGACGCTGCGCGAAGGTCTATGCCGGGAAAACGCTTATCGGCGTATTCGGCCAGCTCCACCCCGCCGTCGCCGTGAGCTACGGCATTGCGGACGAGGTCTTTGCCGCCGAGCTGTCCTTCGACGCGCTCTTTGCCGCGCGGGAGACGGTCATCGAATACACTCCCCTGCCGCGCTTCCCCGCCGTCACGCGCGACATCGCCGTCGTCTGCGGCGAGACGCTGACGGTTGGCGAGCTGAAGGACTGCATAACCGCCGCCGGCGGGCAATACCTCAAGGACGTCACCGTTTTCGACGTGTACACCGGCGCGCCGATTCCCGCCGGGAAAAAATCCGTCGCCTTCACCCTTACCCTCCGCGCGGAGGACCAGACTCTCACCGACGACCACGCCGACGAGTCGCTTCAGTCCATCCTCGCCGCCCTGCGGGATACGTTTGGTGCCGTCATTCGATAGAATATGACAGTATTGTAATCTAATGGTAATATTATACTCCTTTACTCTCGCGCTTTTTTTGGTATAATAGAAATCAAGCAATAACACCTTGCTTAAAACTTCAAATTCAAAGAACGGAGGGTGTCACATGGAGGACGAAACAAAAAGGTTTACCGCGATTGACAACAAAACAGAGACTCGGGAGATTCTGTCTTCCGTGTACGACTCGCTCAAGCTCAAGGGCTATAACCCCATCAACCAGCTTGTCGGCTACATCATCTCCGAGGACCCGACCTACATCACAAACTACAACAGCGCGCGCAGCCTCATCTGCCGCCTCGACCGCGACGAGCTTCTCCAAGAACTCCTCGTCAGCTATCTCGGCAAATAATCCCAAGCAAAACCAACCACCAAAAAAGCACTGTCATTTTAAAATGACAGTGCTTTTGTTTTTTGCGGAATCGGGAATTTAGTCTGCCTTTGGGCGGGGGAGGTTTGGGGGGATTAGCGGCGCTTCCATTTTGCGCCGGCGGGGGTGTCGATTATGGTTATGCCTTCGGCGTTTAATTCGTCGCGGATGCGGTCGGCCTCGGCGAAGTTTTTCGCCTTTTTCGCCTCGGCGCGGGCTGTCAGGAGTGCGTCGATGCGCGGGTCTTCCTCGCCTGCGTCATCTTTTTTGAGGCGCTTTGCCGCCTCTGTCAGGCCAAGACCGAGCACAGTGTCAAATTCCGCTATCGCCGCAAGCTTTGTCGCGTCGTTCGTGTCGTATTTAAGGGAGTCGTAGAGCGCGGTGATGGCGAGCGAGGTGCCGAGGTCGTTGTCCATGGCGTCCGTGAAGCCCGCGCGCAGTGCCGCAAGCGCCGCCGCGTCCACAGCCCCGTCGGCGTTAAGGAGCGCCACGCGTGCCGTGAGCTTGTCGTAGGCGACCTTGGCGTTATCCAAGTTTTCATAGGAGAACACAAGCCCCTTGCGGTAGTGGCTTTGCAGGCAGAAAAAGCGATAAATCAGCGGGTCATAGCCCTTTTCGCGCAGACGCGTAAGAGTCAAAAACTCGCCCGAGGATTTGCTCATTTTTCCTGAATTAGTATTCAGGTGGAGGACATGCACCCAATAATTGCACCATTTATGCCCAAGATACGCCTCGGATTGGGCGATTTCGTTGGTGTGGTGGGGGAAAGCATTGTCTATGCCGCCGCAGTGGATATCAAGGTCCTCGCCCAGATGCTTCATGGATATGCCGGAGCACTCGATATGCCAGCCGGGGTAGCCCTCGCCCCAGGGGGAGTCCCATTTGAGCGCCTGGTCTTCGAACTTGGACTTGGTGAACCAAAGGACAAAGTCGTTTTTGTTGCGCTTGTTCTCGTCCTCCTCCACGCCCTCGCGCACGCCGATATCCAAATCGTCCGCGTCGAAGTCGTTGAAGACGTAATATTTCTCGAGCTTGGAGGTATCGAAGTAGACGTTGCCGCCGGCAAAATAGGCGTAGCCCGTGTCCATGAGCTTAGAAATTATTTTGATGTATTCGTCGATGCAGTTGGTGGCGGGCTCCACGACGTCCGGCGTCTTGATGTTCAGCTCGGCGCAGTCGGCGAAAAATGCGTCGGTGTAGAATTTTGCTATCTCCATCACGGATTTATGCTCGCGCCTTGCGCCCTTGAGCATTTTGTCCTCGCCTGAATCCGCATCGGAGGAGAGATGGCCGACGTCTGTGATGTTCATGACGCGCTTGACGTTATAGCCCGTGTAGCGCAGGTATTTTTCCAGCACATCCTCCATGACATATGAGCGCAGATTGCCGATGTGGGCAAAGTGGTAGACCGTCGGGCCGCAGGTGTACATTTTGACAAGGTTCGGGTCGTTTGGGACAAAGTCCTCCTTCATGTGTGTCGCGGAATTATATAGCTTCATTTGTGTGACCTCCTGTAATTACGGCGCGGCGTGTTCACGCTACCGGCGGGGGATTCTTGAGCTTTTCCACCTCGCTGCGCAGAGCGCAAAGCTCCTGCACCAAGGGGTCTATGACGTGTATCTGGTCCACTTCCGTGGCAAAGTCTATTTTGACGCCCTGCTTCTTAACGATTCGCGCGGGCGAGCCGACGGCGGTGCTGTTTTCGGGTACCGCGCCGAGGACGACGGCGTTTGCGGCTATGCGGCTGTTATCCCCGACCTTGAAGGGGCCGAGAACCTTTGCGCCGCTGCCGATGAGGACGTTGTTGCCGATTGTCGGGTGGCGCTTGCCGCTGTCCTTGCCCGTGCCGCCAAGGGTGACGCCCTGATATATGAGGCAATCGTCGCCTATCTCCGCCGTCTCGCCTATTACTATTCCCATGCCGTGGTCGATGACAAGGCGGTGGCCGAGGGTGGCGCCGGGGTGAATCTCGATGCCCGTGCGGTGGCGGCTGCCTTGGCTTATCCAGCGGGCGAGGAATTTGAGGTCATGGCGGTAGCACCAATTTGCTCTCTTGTGGTTTTGGGTGGCTTTTATGCCGGGGTAGAGCAGCCATATCTCGAACGAGCTTCTGGCCGCGGGGTCGCGCGCCTTATAGGCGGCAATGGTTTCGCGCAGATCATTGAACAATTTTTCCTCCTACAAATAGGTGGCGAGAGCCGCTTAAAAAAACAAAAAGCCCCCATGAGCCGACGGCCCATGAGAGGCGTTTTAAAAACGCGGTTCCACTCTCGCTTATCACTCTCCGGCTCATACCGGCTCACGCCTTAACGCGGCGTTTACGGGCGGGCATTTCCTCCCACCTCGGCTCCGGGGCGCATTTCACGTCTATCCTGACCGGCTCGGCTCTCAGCCATGACCAAGCCTCTCTGTGGTGGGAACGGGACGTTACTTCTCCCCTTCTTCGCCATTGTACATCATGATATTACCACGGCGCGTCCCCCGTGTCAACATGGTTTTATGCAGCCCATGCATGGCGGAATTTTCGTCACTCGACAGGTATCATCAGGTCGGTATAGTGGTAGTTTTCGCCGTCGTCGTTGCAGTAGTTCAGGAGCTGTATCGTGAACATATCGTCGCAGACGGTGAGGCCGTTTTCGCGGACAAAGGGCGCGGCGACCTCCATCAGCTCCTCCGCGCGGTAGGCGCCGTTTATGAGGAGAAAGGCGCAGCGGACAAAGCGCTCGGCTGTGATGCGGCGCAGGATTTTTTCGCTCTGCTTCGGGAGCTTCAGCAGAGGCGCAAAGCGCTCCTCGAAGACGACGCCGCGCTTTATCTCGCCCCCGTGCCCCTCGGACATGGCGCGCGGGATGATGCTTGTGGTCGAGGTTATGGGCATTTTTGCAAAGAGCTTGCGTATGGCGGGGTCCTTGAGCAGGCTTTTTGCCATATGCTCGCTGTCGCGATATTCCGCGACACAATATGTGCCGCCCGATATAAGCTCCGGCTTGAGCAAAACGCCGTCTATTTTCTCCATGCGCTTTATAATGTCGTCCATCCGCTCCGACAGGGCCTGCTTGAAGGCTATCTCCGCCTTGAGCGCATCGTGCTTTTCCTCGACGCATTCGAGTAGGCCTTTAAGGTCAAACGGCTCGTAAAGCCTGCATATTTCCTCCAGCGAAAGCCCCATGTTTTGGTAGCGCTTTATGGTGGATATGCGGACGACATCCAAAAACTCATAGACACGGAAGGTGCTGCCGTCGCGTCTTTTCGGCGACAAAAGCCCCTTTCGTTCATAATATCGCAGTGCCTCGGTGCTTAACTCGAAGGATTCCGACAGCTTTCCTATAGAAAATTCCATTATATCTTCCCTTTTATGTAAAAAGTTCAAAAAAAGCTCTTGCAACTAAAGTCGTTTTAGAGTTTATACTGTGGTTGTTTAATAAATAACAAGAGATTGTTGAATATATAACTCATACCTTAGCAGAAAAATCGTTATTTTGCAATACTCGCGGGAATTTTGTTATCCCGTTTTGTGTAATTTTTGCGGAGCTGCCGCGACGTCGCCTTTCGGCGGGAATGGAGGCTAACTTGAAAAAGAAGGATTTTCTCATCATCGGCGCCGTGCTCCTTGTCGCGCTGCTGTCACTGCCTGTCATGGGCTATATCCGCGCAAGCCGCGCCGCCAACGCCGACTATGTATACATATACGCCGACAACGAGCTTTACGCGACCGTACCTCTCGGAAAAGAACAGGTCGTGACCGTTGACCGCGGCGACGGGCGCGTAAACAAGATTCAGATAACCAAAGACGGCGCGTACATGCTCTCCTCCACATGCAAGAATCAGGACTGCGTGGGTCAGGGCGAGGTCACCTGCGATAACTTCGAGTCGCGCCCGCTGAAATACTGGGTCATATGTCTGCCCAACGGAGTGACTGTGGAATTGAGGCCGCACGCGGAATGAAGGTACAAACGCTTGCCCGCCTGTCCATGCTGACGGCGGTCGCCCTCGCGCTCGGCTATGTCGAGAGCTTTATCCCCGTCGCCCCCGGCATTCCCGGCATAAAGCTCGGACTTGCCAACACCGTCCTGCTGTACTCCCTCTACCTGCTCGACGTTAAAAGCTCTGTTCTGCTCATGCTGTTCAAGGTCCTCCTGAGCGGACTGCTCTACGCCGGCTTTTCCGCCACCATGTTCAGCCTCGGCGGCGGCGTTTTGAGCCTTCTCATGATGATTCTGACGAAAAAATTCATCAAAAACATCAGCATAGTCGGTGTCAGCGTCATCGGAGCGGTATTCCACAACGTGGGCCAGCTCGCCGTTGCGGCAACTGTCGTCAGCACCGTCGCCCTCCTCTCCTATCTGCCCGTGCTCCTCGTCTCCGCCGTCATCACCGGCGTACTCACCGGCATCGCGGCAAACGTCAGCATTCGGGCGCTCTCGCACGGCAAAATCGGCGGCGGGGGGGAAGCCAAAAAATGAAGTCTGTTCACAAAACAAGCGCCTTGCTGCTTTCCTCCGCGCTATGCGCCGCCCTTCTCTGCGGCTGCGGCTCAAAGCCGAGCGAGCGATTTACAGCCACCGGTTTTTATTTCGACACCGTCGTCACCATGTCCGTCTACGCCCGTGACGACTCCGTTTTGGATGAGGCGCTGAGCCTCTGCGCCGACTATGAGGCGCTCCTCAGCAAGACCGTCGAGGGCAGCGACATATGGCGCATAAATCACGCCTGCGGCGAGTGGACGGAGGTAAGCCCCGAGACGGCCTCGCTCCTCAATCAGTCAATTTCCTGGGCAAAGGCGACGAACGGCGCCTTTGACGTGACCATAGCACCCGTCATGGCGCTCTGGGACTTCACAGCCGAGGCGCCCTCCCTGCCGGACGAGAGCGCGCTCATGGCCGCCGCGGAGCTTGTGGACTATACCGCGCTCGAGACGGACGGCAACCGTGTCCGCCTGCCCGAGGGCATGTCCATAGACCTCGGCGGGATAGCCAAGGGCTACATCAGCGCCCGCGTAAGGGACAGGCTCTGCGAGCTTGGCGTCACCGAGGGGCTGCTTAATTTCGGCGGAAACGTCGTCGTTATCGGCGGCAAGCCGGACGGCGAGCCATGGAAGGTCGGAATCCAAAACCCCTTTGAGCTTACCGGCACTCCCCTGTTTGCCGTCGCAGTCACCGATTCCGCCGTCGTCACAAGCGGCAACTACGAGCGCTTTTTTGAACTTGACGGCCTGCGCTACCACCACATCATCGACGCCCGCACGGGCTATCCCATGCAAAACGGTGTCGCCGGCGTGACCGTCATCTGCCCCGATGCTACCGAGGCGGACGCCCTGTCCACCTCCTGCTTCCTGCTCGGCCCCGAGGACGGACTTGAGCTGATTGCCTCACTGGATGGCGTCGAGGCCGTCTATATAATGTCCGACGGCGAGGTTCTGACAAGTCCCGGGCTTGAGGGCAAGCTCATATATTCAAACTGATATGGCGTCCTTCGGCGCAAAGTACAGGCTTTATAGGAGTGAAATTGATTGAAAACCATAATCAACCGCATGCTGATATTTTTCGCGGTCTTTGCCGTGATGTCCGGCGGCATCGCCGTCACGAGCTATTTTACGGCTCCGCTCATCGAGATGAACAGCGGCGACATGGCTTATATTGACTCGATGCTCGAGGTCCTCCCCCCTGCCGAGAGCTTTGAGGTGCTCGCGCCTGAGGGGCTGCCCAAGACCGTCACCTCGGTTTTCTCCGCAAAAAACGGCGCGGGCTATGTGTTTATTCTCGACACCGCGGGCTTTCACGGCCCCATGAAGCTCATTCTCGGCATGGACGCCGCCGGCCTCATAACCGGTGCCATGACGCTCGAGCACGAGGAAACTCCCGACATCGGCGCGAAGACGGCGGAGGAGCCGTTCCGCAGCCAATTCGTCGGCAAGGACAGTCAGCTGCTCGGGGTGGAGACGATAAGCGGCGCGACTGCCTCCTCCACCGCCTACATAAAGGCCGTAAAGGACGCCTTTGACGCCTACGTCATCATAAACGGCGGCAGCGTCGCGCTTGACGAGGACCCCGTCGGACTCACTCCGGAAAAGCTTGAGCGCTATTACCCCGGCGTCTCCGAATTCAAGGATGTCAAGGCAGGAAATACGCGCGGCATCATATGCGGCGATGAGGGCTATGTGGTCTTCAAAAAATATCCCGGCTTCGAGAGCACGCTCGACGTCGCCGTGCTCTTTGACACAAAGGACGAGATTATCGGCGTCGTCCTAAACGAGATAGCCGACACTCCGAACGTCGGAATGCTCTGCGCCGAGAGCGAATTTACCTCGCAATTCATCGGGGTGAGCGACCCCGCCAAGGTTGACGGCGTGAGCGGAGCCACAGAGTCCTCCAACGGCGTCAAAAAAGCCGTCGCCGCCGCCATCACCGCGCTTGCCGATATCAAGGCTCTCGCCTGAGCCTTCCAAACATATAGGGAACTTTCCGGATTGACCCCGAGAGCAAAAGCGGCTCTCACCAACGCAAGCCAAATTCTTTAACAAAGGTGGTGAACACGAAGGATGAAGAAAACCCGCAAATTCATCGCACCGCTCCTGACCCTCGCCGCGCTTTTGTCCCTCTCCGCCTGCGGAGGGCCCGCAAAGCAAGCCGCCGTCTATGTACCCGGCGTCTACACAGAGAAGGTCATCGGCTATGAGGGACTTATCACCGTAAGCGTCACGGTTGACGAATACGCGATAGTGTCCGTCGAGGCGGAGCACAAGGAGACGCCCGACAAGGGCGGAGCCGCCATCGAGCAGATGTCGCCCGCGTTTGTTGAGGCAAACAGCGCCGAAATCGACGGCGTCAGCGGAGCCACAACCACGAGCACGGTGCTCAAGGAAGCCGTGTCCGCCGCCCTCGAAGCCGCGTCAGTCAAGTAAGCGAGCCAAAGAGAGAGAAATCCGGAAATACCGATAATTAACAAGGAGGAAGAACATGAAAAAGAGTTTATCCCTGCTGCTGGTACTCGTGCTGGTACTGGGCCTCGCCGCCTGCGGCCAGACCCCCACCACCCCCGCTACCGCCACTCCCGCACCGGCTCCCACGGAGCCTGTTGACGGCGAGTTCGTCGTCTCCACCGAGGGTCACGAGGGCCTTGTCCACGTTGCCACCCGCTTCAAAGACGGCGCCATCACAAGCGTCGAAGTGCTGACCAACGACGAGACCGTCGGCGTCGGCAGCTATGCCGTCTCGATGTACCCCTCCCGCATTGTCGAGGCACAGAGTGTCGAGGTTGACGCCGTCACCGGCGCCACCGTCACCTCCCTCGCCATCAAGCGCGCCGTGTCCGAGGCCATTATTGAGTCCGGCCACGACATTGAGGCTTTCAGCACCGAGGTCACCAAGGACGTCACCCCGAACACCGTTGATGAGACCGTTGACGTCGTCGTCATGGGCGCCGGCACTGCCGGACTCGTCACCGCCTCCCGTCTCGCCGAAAAAGGCGTGAACGTACTCGTCTTCGAGAAGAACGACATCCCCGGCGGCTCCGCTCCCATGACCTACTCCGGTCTTATGGCTGCCGGCTCCTCCATGCAGCTTGCCACCGACGGCGAAAAGGCCGCTACTCCTCAATTCTACACCGACTACTATAAGGCCGGCGTAGTCCCCGAGGACGCCACCGTCAGCGCCGACCTGCCCTTCTGGACGCAAATCTTCAACACCTCCGGCACCTTCGTCGATTGGCTTCAGGGTCTCGGCGTCGGCTTCTTCACCTATGGCACCCACTACGGCACCACCCCCTTCCTCGCCCCCGGAGCTTATCAGGGCGGCGCAGGCTACATGGTCGAATACCTTGCCAAGCACATAACCGACAAGGGCGGCCGCATAATCTACGGTACCCCCGTCACCAAGCTTGTTCAGTCTGAAGACGGCGCTGTCACCGGCGTTGTCGCCGAGGGCAAGGACGGAACCACCTGGAACGTCGCCGCAAACGCGGTCGTACTTTGCAGCGGCGGCTTCGGAGCCAATGCCGACATGGTCGCCGAGTACTATCCGCAGTACGCGGGCTACACCTTTAACTGCGCTCCCGGCAGCACGGGCGACGGCATCACCCTCGGCCTTGCCGCAGGCGCCGGCGTCGAGTGCATGGGCCGCACTGTCACAGCCTTCCTCTCCAGCTATGCCTCCAAGTATGAGCTGGCCTTCATCCACTACACCACCCCCGGAATAATCGTCAACATCAACGGCGCAAGCATCGGCAACATCATGAAGGACAACCACGGCATGCTCTCCGCCGCAAAGGCCGACGCAGCCAACGGCGACACCTTCTATTATGTATTCGACCAGGCCTCCCGCCTGAGAAGCAAGAAGTGCCTTGTTGACGGCCTGCCCTACGGCGTCAGCTATGAGCCTGTCTTCGACAAGGGCGAGGCTGTTTGGTACGAGTCCGTCGAGGCCGCCTCCACGGCGCTGAACCTCCCGAACCTCGCCGCCACCATCGACGCCAACAACACCGCCTACTACAGCGGTGAGGCCGACGAGTGGGGCCGCACAAACCTCGATCTTATCGACGCACGCGACGGCATTTGGATGCTCCGCGTCGATCCCACCATGTATCTCACCACCGGCGGACTGGCCTGCGATCCCTCCGGCCATATCCTCCGCGATGACCGCAGCGTCATAGCCAACCTCTACGGCGCCGGCGACGTGCTCGGCTCCCTCGAGGAGAAGGACGGACGCGGCTACGCAATGGGCTTCGACTCCGCGCTCGTGTTCGGCTACATCGTTGCCGACACCGTAATGTC
>JAVVTL010000003.1:0-41205 GCA_036653715.1 Oscillospiraceae bacterium | reverse complement strand
AGGCTTGATTTATTGCTTATGCGTTGAAGTATCTCTTCAGCAGGCCCTCAAAGGCCTTGCCGTGTCTGGCTTCGTCTCTGGCCATTTCGTGGACGGTGTCGTGGATGGCGTCGAGGTTCAGGGCTTTGGCGCGCTTGGCGATCTCGAACTTGCCGGCGGTGGCGCCGTTCTCGGCCAGTACACGCATCTCGAGGTTCTTCTTGGTGCTGTCGGTGACGACCTCGCCCAAAAGCTCGGCAAACTTGGCGGCGTGCTCGGCCTCTTCGATGCCGGCCTTGTACCAGTAGTCGCCGATTTCGGGATAGCCCTCGCGATAAGCGACGCGGGACATGGCGAGATACATGCCAACCTCGGTGCACTCACCGGTGAAGTTCATGCGCAGACCCTCAAGAATATCATCGGGTGCGCCCTGTGCGACGCCGACGACATGCTCGGCAGCCCAAGAAAGACCTTCTTCCTGAAGCTTGAATTTCTCGGCGGGGGCGTTGCAGACGGGGCACTTTTCGGGGGCGGCGTCGCCCTCGTGAACATAACCGCAAACGGTGCAGATGAATTTAGCCATTGTAATTTCCTCCTGATGTATTATTTTATAGTTTTTTAAAATATGTAAAACAGCTCAGTGAGCCGTTTTATCGCGGCATTCGGCGCAGCGGCCGGTAAAGGTAAGGGAGTGGCTCTCGACAACGCCGCCGGTGGCGCTTGACACTGCGGAGTAGAGGACGGAGAGCATTTCGGTTGAATCCACATCGATGACGCGGCCGCAGCCGAGACAGACGAAGTGCGCGTGCGGGGAGGTGTTTGCGTCGTATCGCTCCTGACCGTTCACGGAGCCGACACTGACAATCTCGCCATCACCAAGAAAAACGCCAAGATTGCGGTAGACCGTGCCGAGGCTGAGGTCGGGATAGAGCGGCTTGAGCGTGGAATAAAGCATCTCGGCGCTTGGGTGCTCCTTGGTGGCCCTTATTGCGTCGAGGATTGCCTCGCGCTTTTTGCTGTATTTGCGCGTCGCTTCCATACTTCCTCCAAAACGATAACGATTATTATTCCTGAAATGATAATAACACGCGCCCTCCGATTTGTAAAGGGGTAATTTAAAATATTTTTTTCGGGCATCAGGTAAGCCTGCGCAGGTTCGAGGATATTTCGGCGAGGGCGGAGGCGGCCTCCATGTCGCAGTTTCTTGCCATGTCGCAGAGCGAGAGCATACCGACAATGCGTCCGGATTCCACGACGGGCAGACGGCGCACCTGATCGCCGCTCATTTGGCGGGCGGCTGAGTTTATGTCATCCCCCGGCGCGGCGGTTACCACTCCGCGCGTCATTATATCTCTTATGCGCATGTCCCTTGGGTTTGCGTCGACGGCGACGCAGCGCAGGACGATGTCGCGATCCGTCAGCATACCGCGAAGCCTGCCGGCGTCGTCTGTGACGGGCAGCGCACCTAAATTAAAGCGCTTAAGCAGCCGCGCCGCGGCGATTACGGGTTCGTCCTGGGCGATGGTGATGACGCGCCCTGACATTATTTCGGATACCATCATAATAAAACCTCCCTTGTCCTTCAGAGAAATTCTTGACGGACAGAGGAGGTTTTATTCCTCGCGCTGTTATTTTCCCTCCACAAGCTCGGAGAGGGCGGGGCCGCAGGCGGAGGCAAAGAGCCGCACGGCGCAGAGCGCCTCGCGAAGGGTGTTGCCGCTGCTGCCTACCTCGAGTATGAGCGAGCCGTGGGTGAGCTGCTGATTATAGCGCTCATTTACAAGTGAGACGGGGCGGGCAAGCGTCGGATACTTCTTGTTCACGGCGTTCTGCAAATAAAGGGCGAGCTTCAGGTTCTCGCGCCAGTCGGGATGCGTGAGTCCACTCTCGTTCGTGCCGCAGAGCAGCATGACCTGCGAGGCTGTCTCGCCATCCACCTCCGCCATGGTCTTGTAGACCACGCCGTTTTCGCCCAGCGCGTCCCTGTGCACGTCGATGACAATGCGTATGGAGGGGTTTTTGGCAAGATGCGCCTCAACCGCCTTGCCGGAGCGGGAATAGGAGCCGGTATAGCTCGGATAGTCGTATATCTCCCTGTCGTGCAGGACGGAAAGGCCGTAGCTCTCAAGCGACGCCGTCAGCTCGTCGCCGACGCGCACGACGTTATAGTGGACGTCCTCCGTGCGGTCCTTGTCCGTGGGTGTGTATCTGTCCAGACCCTCGGGGGTGTAGGCCTCGCTCGAATGCGTGTGGATTATGAGAATCTGCGGCCCCTCGGCGGGGAGCAGGAGGGAGGGACCTTCTGCGAGCAGCGCCTCCTCATCTATCTCAAGGTCTGTGGCGTTTCGGATGACGAGCGCGCCGTATATTGTAGTCTCCAATATTTTGTCCGGCGACGGCTCGGGAGAGGGCAGGGGCGCGGGAGGGGCGGAGGACAAAAAATCAAGAGGGGAGATGACCTCGCCGACGGCCGGTGCGTCCGGCTTGGCGGGCGGCGTCTGACGTGCGCCGAGTTCAAGGCTTATACTCGCCGAAATCAGATTACCGCCCGAAAAAAGCTCCTCAAAATATCTGCCGACGGCAGCGCCTGCGCCTGCCAAGAGCGCCAGACGGACGGACAGCACCGCCAATCCGACGATGACCAGCTTTTTCGCGGTGGACACGGACAGCACCTCCCCTCTCATAAGGGATATGTCCGCGGGTCGCGGAAAATGACGGGCTTTTATTTTATCGGCAACTGTGGTATAGTTTATGAGCAAAAAACGCGGAAAGGAAACTCAAAATGAAGATAGAATACAGACCGAGGGGCGTCTGCTCCAGCATGATTAAGGTGGAGGTAGAGAGCGGTAAAATCCTCAATGTTGAAGTCGTGGGAGGGTGCAGCGGCAATTCTCAGGGCATTTCCCGCCTCGTTGTGGGGATGGACATCAACGAAGCAATCTCCCGCCTTGAGGGCATCAGATGCGGCAGAAAACCGACCTCCTGCCCCGATCAGCTCTCAAAAGCGCTTCGACTTTGTCTCTGAAAATATTCAAAATGATTTACATAATGTGTCGCCGTGATTACAAAATTCGATAAATTGTTACTATTTGTAAGCTAAAGCGTCGTAATTGCAAAAAATATTATGTAATTTCATGTCGAAGCATGTCGATTAGGCAGAACGCACAATACAATATATAGTATATTACTCCGAATTATGGCGATAAAATCCATATTATGTAGGGAGCTTGTGGACAATAATTAAAAATTCAAATGCGGCTTTGTTTATATTGCCGATTGAAATCATGGGTCGTTTTTGACTATAATTATTGCATAAGTGAAAGCCAACAGCCTTACATAACAGGAGTATACTATGAGCAAGCGATTTAAAATCAATATTGCCCTGCTGTGCGCCCTGTGCATTCTGTGGGGGACGCTCTGCGGATTTTCCGAAGTCCTTGAGGGCGAGACCGCGCCCGATGCGGCCTATGTTGAGGTGCCTGTCTATGTGGACGGCATCCTGACTACCTCGGGATACATAGTCGGCGGCAGAACCTATATCTCGCTCTCCGCGTTTTCCTCCGCGCTCAAAATGAGCTGCGAGCTGAAGACGCCGGCAGCGGGCATGGCGCTCTGTGCCGTGCTGGGCGGACTTGAATTCTCCGTCTCTGCGGACGGGAGCTACATGACCTCAAACGGCAGATACTTCTATCTTGCCGACGGTCTTTGTCTGCTGGGCGGCGAAAACTGCCTCCCCGGCGCGGAGCTCGCAAAGCTTTTTGGCGCACAGGTCCAGTGGGACGTCGCCACGGCGAGCGTGGACATCGACACAACGCACAGGCAGGACCTTCAAAGCGGTGACGTCTTTTATGGCGAGGAGGACCTCAAGTGGCTCTCCCACATCATAAACGCCGAATCCGGAAACCAGACGCTCGAGGGCATGATGGGTGTCGGAAACGTGGTCATCAACAGAGTCGCCGACCCCACCTGTCCGGACACGATATACGATGTGATTTTCGACACGCGTTACGGCGTGCAGTTCTCTCCGGTCGAGACGGGCGGAATCTATGCCGAGCCGAACGAGCAGTCGATTATAGCCGCGAAGCTCTGTCTCGAGGGCTACAATACGGTCGGAGAGAGCCTCTATTTCGTAAATCCCGCAACCGGCAGCACACGCTGGTTCAGGGAAACGCGCACCTTTGTTTCCACGATAGGCGACCACGATTTCTATGCCTGATTGAAAAGCTTTTTTCCCTGTGCTATAATGCAAGTGCAAAGCATATCATATCCGCAGCTCGGACGCGTCGCTTGGCGCGCCCGATTTGCTTTTTTACGGAGGCTCTATGGAAGAAATACTGACCGCCGGGCTGGGCGAGCTTGGCCTGACTGCGGACGCGGGGAAGCTTGCCGCCTTTCGCCGCTACTATGACCGTCTCACGGAGACAAACGCCGTCATGAATCTCACCGCCATAGAGGGGGAGGAGAACACCGCGCGGCTCCATTTCCTCGACTGCTGCGCCCTCGCGGGGGCGGCGGAGCTGGGCGGAAAAAGCGTTGTTGACGTCGGCACGGGCGCGGGCTTTCCCGGCCTGCCGCTCAAAATAATTGAGCCGACCATAGCTCTTACCCTCATCGACAGTCAGGAAAAGCGCGTGGACTTCCTGCGCTCAACCTGCGCCGCGCTCGGCATGGACCGCGTGAGCTTTGTCTCCGCCCGCGCAGAGGACGCGCCTGCGGAGCTTCGCGGGAGCTTTGACGTCGCCGTCTCCCGCGCGGTAGCGCGGCTGAACGTGTTAGCGGAGCTGTGTCTGCCGCTTGTTCGCGTAGGCGGGCTTTTTATCGCCATGAAGGGGCCGGACTGCGACGAGGAAATAAGCGAGGCCGCAAGCGCGCTCACAGAGCTTGGCGCGGAGCTTTCGGGTGTTTTCCGCTATTCTGTCCCCGGCACGGATATCAGCCACGCCGCCGTCATCATCAAAAAAATCGCCGAAACCCCGGAAAAATATCCCCGCCGCTGGGCGAGGATAACAAAGCGTCCGCTGTAGGGCGGGAACATATTTTCGGCGGAGCCGTCAAAAATAAAGCATGCAATAATCATTTCGGAGGTGCTGCGTCAATGAAAAAGTTTATTTCAATACTTCTGATAATGGGTCTTCTCTCCACAATGTGCGGAGCTTTAGCCATTTCTTCGGGCGAAAAGCGCGCGGTCATAGGCGCGGATATTAGCGACGCCGATGTTACCGATGTCTATAAGGCCTTCGGCGTGGAGCGCAAGAGCGTCACGGAGCTTAAAGTCACGAACGCCGACGAGCGGAAATATCTGCAAGGCAGCGTCGATGAGGCGCTTCTTGGCACCCATTCCATCTCCTGCGTATATATCGAAACTCTCGAAGCCGGCAAGGGCCTCGACGTCACCACGTCGAACATCAATTGGTGCAAGCCCGAGATGTACGTCGGCGCACTCGCGACAGCCGGCGTGACGGACGCCAAGGTCATCGTCGCCGCTCCCTTCGAGGTATCCGGCACAGCCGCACTCACGGGCGTCTACATGGCATATGAGGACATCACGGGAGAGAAGCTGGACGAAACCGCAAAGCTCATCAGCACTCAGGAGCTGAGCGTCACGGCGGAGCTTGCGGACGAGATAGGCAGCTATGACTCGGTCGAGATTGTAAACGAACTGAAGCTCATCCTTGACGAGACAAAAATCCTTACGGATGCGGAGCTGAAAGCCAAGATTCTCGAAATCGGCAAAGAATACAACGTCACTCTGAAGGACGCCCAGCTCGACAAGCTCGTAGGCCTCTGCCGCCAGCTTGAGAAGCTCAATTCCGACGCTCTGAAGGAGAAAGTCGAGTCCGTCAAGCAGACCATAGAGAATATGGCGGAGGCAAAGACAAAGGTCACCGGCTTTTTCGCCTCGGTTAAGGAAGTCGTCAGCTCGATAGGCGAGTTTTTCCAGCGGATTTTCGCCGGCTTCAAAAAATAAACAGCGCATCGGCGATGTCGCTTTTCGGCGAAAAATCTTTGCAATAACATAAACCCGCCCGGAAAGACTATGTGTTGACATATAATGCCCATGGTGATATGTTGGTGCAAAAGGAGGCGTCGGCCATGATAGGATTAACATTAAAGCGCATTATCGACGAGAGCGGCACAAACGTGAACGAGCTTTCAAGGCGCACGGGTATACCGGCTCAGACGCTCTACAGCCTCATCCGCAGAGACAGCATGAAGATAGACTTTGAAGTGCTGCTGCGCCTCTGCGAGGCTCTCGACGCCCCTGTGGAGCGCTTCTATGACGGGCGCGGGCCGGAGCTGCCCAAGCCGGAGGAATGGGCTCTTGTCAGCCGCTGGCGGCGGCTCGACGCGCACGGGCAGAAGCTCACAGAGCTTGTGATGAACGCGGAGCTTTCGCGTCTCGACCAACCGGAGGAGGAGCAGCCGGAGCCGGAGAAAATAATTCCGCTCTACCTCAGCCCCGCTGCGGCGGGCTTTGCCTCGCCCGTGCCGGGCGAAGATTTTGAGGAATATTCCGTCCCTGCGGCGTCGCGGGCGGATTTTGCCGTGCGCATCTCGGGAAACAGCATGGAGCCGTATATTGCCGACGGCTCAATTGTCCTCGTAAAGCGCGGAGAGACGATACGCGATGGCGACGTCGGTCTGTTCTTTGCCGATTTCGGCATGGTCTGCAAGCAATACTGTCAGGATTACGCCGGAAATGTCTACCTCTTTTCGCTCAACAGAAAGCGCGCGGACGCGGACGTCAGCATCCCCGCCACATCCGACACCCGTCTCTGCTGCTTCGGCAAGGTCCTTATGGACAAAACCCTCCCCCTGCCGCGATAAGAACAAATAAAAATCCACCGACTATGTCGGTGGATTTTTTACTTTATCCCGGGACGGCGGTGTCGCTCGGAGCGGTGGCGGAGGTATCGCTCGGCTTGTCGTCCTTGTGGTAGTAGGAGTAGTCGATGGTGAGGTCGGGGCCGGTCCAAGAGCCGTCAAGCTTGCTCATGGCGCGCTCCCATTCCGGTGCTTCCTCGCCGTAGGGGACGGGTCTGTAGTCGTTCACGCCCGGGGTGGAGGAGAGGCAGCAGGGGATGGCGGTGTAGCCCGCGAGGGAGACGGAGCCGTCGGTATCGCGCTTTACGGAGACCTGAACGATGGCGGTGTCCCTGTCGCGCGGATTGGTGTTGCCGCCAAAGGAATAGTTGCCGAGGCTGTTGAAGATGTAGCCGCCGCCGTATTCCTCAATCTTTTGGAGAACGTGCGGGTGTGAGCCGTAGACGATGTCCGCGCCGGCGTCGATGGCGGCGTGACCGAGCGCGGCCTGCCCCTCTGTGACGCGGTAGCTGCCCTCTATGCCCCAGTGCATGCAGCATACGACAAGGTCGACGTCCTCCCTCGCGCTGAGGGCGGAGACGCCGGAAACAACCTCGGTCTGCGTCGCCGTCCAGCGGGGGCAGTAGAGGCCGACGGATATGCCGTCGCCGGTTTTGAAGACAAAGCTCTCGTTCGGCCCCGCGTGGGAGACTTTGGCGGCGTCAAGCGCGGCGGCGGTGTCGACGGGGCCGTCCTCGCCGAAGTCATCGGTGTGGTTGTTGGCGCGGGTGACGAAATCTATGCCGCCGAGCGTGAGTATCTCGGTATAGGAGGTGGGGGAGACAAACCAAAAGGTCGTGTGTCCGCGAAGCTCGTTATCGGAGAAGCTGCACTCAAGGTTTGCGACGGTGAGATAATCATCAAGGAAATAATCGCTCGTGCCGGCAAAGGGGTGAGCCATATCACCCTTCAGCATTTGGTTGTAGTGGTCGTTAAACTGGCTGGGGGCAAGCGTGCAGTCGCCAACCATGGAGAGGACGAAAAATTCGGGCGTCGGCTCCGGCGTGGGTGCGGGGGTCGGAGAAGGGGAGGGCGTCGCCTCTGCCACGGGCGTGAGCGTCGGCGTCGGCGCGGCGGGAGCCGGACGGAAACGAATAAAGAGAAGTCCCGACAAGGCAAGAACGGCAAGCGTCAGCAATACAATTATAATCGTTTTATGTTTTTTCATATGAGTATTATAATCAACCGCACCAAAATATGCAAGCCCGATAAACATAAACGCCCGCCCTCGCTCGCAGGCGATGGCGGTAGTCCCGTCAAAAATATTTTTTTCATAAAGAAACAGCGGCAATCACAAAAATGTGATTGCCGCTGTAGAAAAACTGTTGCTGTGCGCGGGTCAAAGGGCTTCTCAGAAGAGATGCACGTTGACTATCAGGGCGCAGAAGACGATGGAGACGGTGGAGCAGAGCTTTATAAGGATGTTCAGGCTGGGGCCCGAGGTATCCTTGAACGGGTCGCCGACGGTGTCGCCGATGACGCCGGCCTTGTGCTGCTCGGAGCCTTTGCCGCCGTGGTTGCCGGCTTCGATGTACTTCTTGGCGTTATCCCAAGCGCCGCCGGAGTTGGACATGAACACTGCCACGCCAAAGCCGCAGACCGTGGTGCCGGCGAGCAGGCCGACGACACCCTCGACTCCGAGGATAAGACCGGTGATGATGGGGATGATGACCGCGAGCAGAGCGGGGACTATCATGGCGCGGAGTGCGCCGCTGGTGCAGAGGTCAACGCAGCTCTCGTAATCGGGCTCGGCCTTGCCTTCCATGAGACCGACAATCTCACGGAATTGACGGCGAACCTCAACGACGATGTTCTGTGCGGCGTTCTGGACGGCGGACATGGTGAGAGCCGCGAAGACGAACACGAGCATCGTGCCCATAAAGAGGCCGACGAGCACTGCGGGGTTGGTGACGGAGAGATCGAGGACTTCGTCGTTCATGTACTGCTTGGCGACGTCGACATAGGAGACGAGCAGGGCGAGAGCCGTCAGAGCGGCGCTGCCGATTGCAAAGCCCTTGCCGGTGGCGGCGGTGGTGTTGCCAAGGGAGTCCAGCGCGTCGGTGCGCTCGCGGACTTCCTCGCCCATGCCGGCCATGGCGGCGATTCCGCCGGCGTTGTCGGCGACGGGGCCGTAGGCGTCGGTGGCGAGGGTGATGCCGAGGGTTGCGAGCATGCCGATGGCGGCGATGCCGATGCCGTAGAGTCCGTTATTGAAGGACGCAGCATAGCCGACGGAGTTGGTGGAGAGGGAGCCGCCTGCGGAGAGGAAGCTCACGATAACGGCGACGCCGATGATGAGTATGGGGTATGCGGTGGACTTCATGCCGAGAGAGATGCCGCCGATGATGACGGTTGCGGCGCCGGTCTCGGAGGAATCGGCGAGAGCCTGAGTGGGCTTATATGTGTCGGAGGTGTAGTATTCGGTGACATAGCCGATGGCGCAGCCGGCGGCCAGACCACAGAAAATCGAGATGAGGATGCCGATCCAGTTGGCGCCCTCGACCCCGCGCATTACATACCAGGTCAGGGGGACGCAGAGGACGGCGCAGAGCGCGGCGGCAAAATATGTGCCCGTGCGCATGGACTTGAGCAGCTCGCGCTGAGTAGCGGTTTCGCCGGTGCGAATCATGAAGCTGCCGATAAGGGAGCAGATGACGCCGACGACAGCGATGGCGAGGGGGAGGAACATGCCGTTCCAGCCGTAGCCCGCGGAGGCGCCGATGGCAAAGGTTGCGAGGATGGAGCCGACGTAGGACTCGTAGAGGTCGGCGCCCATGCCGGCGACGTCGCCGACGTTATCGCCAACGTTGTCGGCGATGGTGGCGGGGTTGCGCGGGTCATCCTCGGGGATGCCTGCCTCAACCTTGCCGACAAGGTCGGCACCGACGTCGGCAGCCTTGGTGAAGATGCCGCCGCCGACTCTGGCGAAGAGTGCGGCGCAGGAGGCGCCCATGCCGAACATAACCATTGTGTTGGCTATTTCCGTGGCACCGCAGCCGAATATGTATTTGAGCACGAGGAACCAGACCGAGACGTCGAGGATACCGAGGCCGACGACGGTGAAGCCCATGACCGAGCCGGAGGATATTGCCACACGAAGGCCGCGATTGAGGCTCTCGGAGGCGGCGTTGGCGGTACGGGCGTTGGCGGAGGTGGCGATCTTCATGCCGATAAAACCGGCAAGGCTTGAATAGAAACCGCCGGTGATGAAGGCGAAGGGAACGAACTTGGAGACGAGGCCCGTGCCGTTGCTCCAGGGGATGAAGGCCAAAGCTGCCAGAATAACTGCGATGATGGCAAAGATTACGGCCACTGTCCTGTACTGACGCTTGAGATAGGCGTTTGCGCCCTTGCGAATTGCCAATGCGATTTTTTGCATAGCCGGTGTTCCCTCTGAGAACTGCATGACCTTACGGCTTTGGTAGAATGCAAAAAAAAGCGCGAGAGCGGCGCCTACTACGCCGATCCAGAAGAAATTTTCCATGGTCTCAATCACTCCTAAAAATCTTGTCTTGCGTATTTTCTGTGTCCCTGACACAACTACATATTTTAAACCATGGAGACGGATAAATCAAATGAAAAGTGCAAAAAATGCCCAAAAAAACGTGTTTATTTTTTCTCAAATGCACAAAATGTATGGAATGTTTATGATGTATTAAACGGGTCAATCGTTAATTTCAGACAATTGAGAGGCCATTAATCGGGGCTAACTTATCCATATGAACGGAAAGGTAAAAAATGTAAAAATGTACGCGGGGAAACGACGAAGTCCGCACAAAATCAATTAATATTTGCACCATACAATCAGCGATGATATATTGTATATATAATGAGTAATATTCAGAGGAGGGAAAACATGCTTAAAGTTTTGACGCCGACGGCGGCGTGGGAGGTAATTTCAGCCCGCTTCGGAGCTTACAGAACCGCGGAGGAGCCTGTCCCGACGGAGGCGGCGCTGCATCGCGTGCTCTCGGAGGACGTGACGGCGCGCGAGTATGTGCCTGCCTTTGACCGCAGCACGGTGGACGGCTTCGCTGTTTGCGCCTCGGATACCTTCGGCTGCTCGGAGAATCTGCCCGCCCTGCTTGCGCTTGACGGCGAGGTGCGGATGGGCGAGAGCGCCGGAGCGCCGCTTGCCCACGGCTGCTGCCGCGCCATACCCACGGGCGGCGAGCTGCCGAGCGGCGCGGATGCCGCAGTCATGCTCGAATACACCGAGCGCTACGGCGGCGGGGATATCGGCGTGACAAAGCCCGTCGCGCCGGGCGCCAACCTTATACATAAGGGCGACGACGCCTTTCCGGGAAAGGTAATACTGCGCGCAGGGCGCAGGCTGATTCCCGCCGACCTCGGCGCACTTGCCGCGCTCGGCATTGGAGAGGTGTATGTCGCAAAAAAGCCGACAGTCGGCGTCATCTCAACCGGGGACGAGCTTGTGCCCGTCGGTGAGACACCGGGCGCGGGGCAGGTGCGCGATGTCAATTCCGCGCTGCTTGAGGCGGAGATAAGCGCGGCGGGCGGCGAGGCGCGGCTCTATGGCGTGATACCCGATGATGAGCGCGCGATAATGGCGGCGCTCTGGCGCTCGACGGAGGACTGTGACATAACGCTCCTCTCCGGCGGCAGCTCGGTGGGGGAAAAGGACGCCGCCGCGAAGCTGATTTCCTCCGTCGGCGAGCTGCTTTTCCACGGCGTCGCCATGAAGCCGGGCAAGCCCGCCATAGTCGGAGACGCGGGCGGAAGGCCCGTGTTCGGACTGCCGGGACATCCTGCGGCGGCGCATTTTTCGGCGGAGCTTTTTGTCAGGCCGCTGATTGTCTCCATGCTGGGCGGAGCGTTTTTCCGAAAAACCGCGTCAGCGCGGCTTGCGGAGGCGCTTTCATCAAATAACGGGCGCGAGGAATACGTCGCCGTCGCGCTCGAGGGCGGCCTCGCGAGGCCGATACGCGCGAAATCGGGGCTGATAACAGCCCTCGCCGGCTCGGACGGATACATTGTCGTCCCGCGCGATTGCGAGGGCTTGTCGGAGGGCGCGGAGGTTTCCGTGTTCCTCTACGAATAGGAGGGGCAATGGCTTTCAAATTTCTCTCAAACATTCCGCTCGGGGAGGCTCGGGCGAGTTATATGTCGGCGCTGCTTGAAAACGGCATGGCTCCGCAAACGGAGATGCTCCCCGTGAGCGAGGCGGTGGGCAGAATTACCGCCGCGCCTATCTATGCCCTGCGCTGTTCGCCGCACTACCACGCCTGCGCCATGGACGGCATAGCCCTTTCCGCGCGCGTGACCTTCGGAGCCTGCGAGTCAAGTCCACTGCGTCTGAACAGCGGGCAATACATCCCCGTGGACACGGGCGACCCTCTGCCGCAGGGCTGTGACGCCGTGGTGATGATTGAGGATGTCGTCTCGGACGGAGAGGGCGTGAAGCTCTATGCCGCCGCCGCGCCTTGGCAGCATGTGCGCCAAATAGGCGAGGACGTCTGCGCGGGCGACATGCTTCTGCCCTCCTTCACCGAGATTACACCCGCAGCCGTCGGCGCTGTGACGGCGGGCGGCGTGCTCGAGGCGGCGGTCGTCCGCAGGCCGGTGGTCGGGATAATTCCGACGGGCGATGAGATAGTTCCGCCGGGCGTCTGCCCCGAGGCGGGGGAGATACCCGAGTTCAATTCCGCCATTTTCTCGGGAATGCTGAGAGCTTGGGGCGCTGTGCCGCGCACATATCCTATAGTTCGGGACGACCCCGCCTTAATGGTGCAGGCCCTGCGGACGGCGCTTGCGGACTGCGACGCCGTCCTGCTGAACGCCGGCTCCTCCGCCGGGCGGGACGATTACGCGGCGGAGGCGATAGCCGAGGTGGGCGAGGTAATCTGTCACGGCATAGCCATCCGACCCGGAAAGCCGGCGGTTTTGGGCGCGGCGGGAGCAAAGCCGATTTTGGGCGTGCCGGGCTACCCTGTATCCGGCATCATCGTCGTGGAGGAACTGCTGAAGCCAATCCTCGACCTCCTGCGCGGATTGGCTTCGCCCCCTGCCGAATACGCGCAGGCGCAGCTGTCACGCGCCGTCACCTCCTCGCTCAAGTATCGCGAATTCATCCGCGTCCGCCTCGGCATGGTGGGCGGAGGACTGACGGCAACTCCGCTCCCGCGCGGCGCGGGCGTGGTCACGAGCTTCATGAAGGCAGACGGCATCCTTGAGATACCGCAGGATTCCGAGGGCGTCGAGGCGGGAAGCACGGTGAGCGTAAGACTGCTGCGCCCTCTTGCCGAGCTGCGCGACACGCTGATAATAACGGGCAGCCACGACCCGCTCATAGACGAGATAGCGGATATTCTCCGCCGCGCGGATCACGGAGCGGGGCTGTCGTCATCGCATGTCGGGAGCATGGGCGGCGTCATGGCGGTCAAAAGAGGGGAGTGCCACGCCGCGGGCGTCCACCTGCTGGACGGCGCGACCGGTGTCTATAACGAGTCGTATATCGAAAAATATTTTCCCGACGGCGGCGTCTGCCTCGTCGAGTGCGTATATCGCGAGCAGGGGCTTATGACCGCGCCGGGAAACCCAAAGGGGATACGCTGTCTGTCTGACATGGCGGCGGAGGGTATGAGCTATGTAAACCGCCAAAAGGGCTCGGGTACGCGCCTGCTCTGCGACTGGGTCTGCTCCCGCGAGGGCGTGAGGGCGGAGAGCATCCTCGGCTATGACCGCGAGGAATATACCCACACGGCGGTGGCGGCGCTCGTTGCCGCCGGCAGTGCGGATGCGGGACTTGGCATATACTCGGCGGCAAGGCTCTACGGGCTTGATTTTGTCCCCGTCTGCCGCGAGCAGTACGATTTGCTTGTGCCGACCTCGGAGTGGGAGACAAAGCAGGTGCGAAGACTTATCGAGACGCTCAAAAGCGCGGAATTTCGCCGCCGACTTGAGGCCATGGGCGGCTACACTCTGAATTCACCAGGCGAGCTGCGCAAAAAATTTTAAGGAACCCTCATGCGCCGGCGGGGCGCATCCTGCCGGTGTGGTCGATGGTGCTGCTGCCGGAGAGCAGAAGCTGCGAGACGGGCACAATGCTGTAGCCGTTCGCGAGGAGATATTCGATGATGGCGGGCAGCGCCTCCGGCGTGTGCTCAGCCGCGTTGTGGAACAGTATGATGCTGCCGTCGGAGACGCTGCCGGTGACTCGGCTCGTTATCTCATCCGCCGTCAGACCCTTCCAGTCAAGGCTGTCAACGTCCCATTGTATGGTTGACATTTTCATGCCGCTGACGGTTTGGACGACGTTGTCGTCATATTCGCCGTAGGGGCAGCGGAACAGCGTCGGCCGAGTGCCGGTGATGGCCTCGATTTTGTCGTTGCAGGCGCTTATGTTCGCGTTTATCTCGTCTGCCGAGAGCTTTGAGAAATGCGCGTGGTCGTTCGAGTGGTTCATGACCTCCATGCCCGCGTCGGAGAGCTGCTTCACGGACTCCGGGTATTTTTCCACCCATTGCCCGACGAGGAAGAAGGTCGCCTTGAGGTTGTTTTTGCTAAGTATGTCGATGAGCAGGGCTGTGTCCTCGTTGCCCCAGGCGGCGTCGAAGGTGAGAGAGACGCACTTGTCGTCGCGCTGGACGGAATAGACGGGCAGGCTCCTTGACGCCGCGGAAGCGCCGACGAGAATCGGGCTGTTGACGGCTGCGAATATCAGCGCCACTGCCACAAGCAATGCGGTTGCCGACGCCGCCTTCCGATGTCTTTTGATAAAGCTGACAATTTTTTTCATTATATTACCCCCGGACAAAGCATTGGTACATCCTATGACCGCAGGCGCGGAGTTTATTCATGCCAAACGTCATCCCGCAAGCGATTGCTTTGGGGCAAAGTGAAAAATGCAGCTGCCGCCGGGATTCAAATGAATCCCGGCGGCAGCTGTTTTGTTTGTTATGACGCCTCAATAAGGATGAGGTTTTTGGTCAGGTCAACACTTTTCAGGGTTCCGGTGACGATTTTTCTCGCGCCCATCATGTCGGTGAGGGTAATGGTGTCGCCCTCGACGGAAATTCCGCTGACGTAGTGGAGCAGGGGAGTTCGCTCGTCTCCGTTTATCTCATAAGCATCCGAAAGGCACATGGTTATTCTCCTTTGACGAGCTTAAGCGCCTCGTCGAGCTTTTCGTTGCAGTGGTCGAAATAGTGGACCGCCTCCGCCACAAGGCGCGCTGCCTCTGCGTTGCCCTGAGCCGCGAGGGAGGAGGAGATGCCAAGCAGCTCTTCGGAGTGGCTGCGGTTGTGGTCGAGCGTGTAGCCCATGAGGGCAAGCGTCTGCTCCGGGGAGAGCGCCTCTTCGTGAGAGTGATCGTGGCTGTGGCAGCAGGAGCCGCCGTCGTCGTGATGTCCGCAGCAGCCCTCGTGACCGTGGCCGCCCTCGTGCAGACAAATATGATTCAGCATAATGATTTCTCCTTTAAAAGCAGGGGCTGTCCCATGTGGGACAGCCCCTTGTGGGAAACGGTATTTGTTTAGATTTTGATAGCCAAATGATATGCGGCGCGGTTGCCCTCAAGGACACGGGCGAAGATGAAGCTGTCGCCGATGTTGTAGACCTCGGGTGCGATGCGGGCCTCGACAGCCTCGTAGTAGGGCTTGTCGTTGGGTCTGCCGCCGAGGGCGAGGATGACGAGATCGGCATCCAATTCCTGAGTGACTTCCTGCACTCCGACCTTCTTGGCAAGGGGATTCTCGATGTTCTTGGGAACAATCGGGGTCCAGGTGCAATAGGGGTCGGGGACGTTCTTGTGGACGTTGCGGGAGATGACGACCTTGCCGGGCTTGAAGGAGCTGACCTTGGAGCAGTTGATAAGCTCCACGCCGTTCTTTTCAAGGTAGTGGATGAGGTGACCGCGGTTTGCGGTGCAGGCGCCGTCCATGAACTGCTCCATCATTTCGATGCATTTCACGTTCTTGCCCTTTTCGTAGGACAGCCAGTAGGCGCACTCTACGCCGACCTGACCGCCGCCGCAGACGACAATTTTCTTGGCGTCCTTGAGCAGGTCCTCGTACTTCTCGGGGTGGCACATAAGGGTATCGCCCCAAATGTACTTGACGCTGTCGATGCCGGGGATGGGGGGCTTGCCGCCGGGGACGGCGCCGATGGCATAGACAACCGCGTCGAACTTGCCTTCCTTGAGAAGCTCAAGGTTTGCTTCGGTGTTCAGCTTGGTGGTGATGCCCTTTGTCTCATTATATGTATTGATGAGCCAAAGCATGTAGTTGTTGACGTCGTATTTGACGACGGGGAGGCCGGCAGCCCAAAGCTTGCCGCCCACGCGATCCTCGCGCTCGAACAGGGTAATCTTGTGACCGCGGTTGGCGGCATAGATTGCGAAGTTCAGGCCGGCGGGGCCGCCGCCGACGACGGCGATATTTTTGACGATTTCAGCCGGAGGCGGAGTGATGGGATACTGCTCCTCGAGTCCGGTGCGGGAGTTGACGGCGCACTGGGGGTGACCGCCATCGACGAATTCGTTGACGCAGCCCTCTTGGCAGCCGAGGCAGGGACGGATGTGGGCGACATCGCCGGCATAGGCCTTCTTGCACCAGTCGGGGTCGGCGAGGACGGGACGACCGAGCATGACAAGGTCGCACATGCCGTCACGCAGAGCCTGCTCCGCCATGTCGGGATAGCCGAGCTTGCCGACGGCGACGATGGGGACAGGAATGCCGAGGTTGGACTTGAGGCCGATTTTCGCGAAGTAGTTTTTGGCGCACTTGGATACTTCGAGGAAGCAGCCTGCGGGCATTTCGGAGGGCGGATGCGGGAGCCACCAGTTGTCGTAGCAGCCGAGGTCCACGTCGAACATATCGACGCCGGCCTTGACGAGGTTAACCATATAATCAAGCGTATCCTGAACGGTGCGCTGATTCTTGAATTTCTTGAGGGAGGTGACGGTGTTCATCCTGTCGCCGTAGGTCTCGTTGAGGGCAGTGGAGAGGTCGATACGGTACATGATGGGGTAATAGGGGCCGACGCGGCGGCGGAGTTCCTTGATAAGGTCAACGCCGAATCTCTGCGGGTCGGTGTATTTGCCGAGCTTGCGGCGGTTCCATGCGGTGCTGGTGAGCTGGTCAAGGAGATAGCCCTCGTGACCGTGGAGGTACACGCCGTCGATGCCTGCGACCTTCGCGTTCGCCGCACACTGGCCGGCGCTCTTGATGATCATGTTGCACTCGATGTCGGTAAGGGGACGGCAGGGGACGTCGGGCAGATAGAAGTTGGGGTTCCAGGAGGCGGAAACGGGCATCTGGAACTTGTTTATCAGGCACTCGGGGGAGCCGACGCGGCCAAGACCCGGAGTGAGCTGGATGAAGACGCGGGAGCCGCGTGCATGGACGCCGACGGCGAGGTCACGCCAGCCGGAGGCGTTGGTGCGCGAGCGGTCTATACGGGGGAAATAGGAGAGATTTCCGCGCTCTGTGACGGAGCCGTCTATTCCGTGGCTTACGGGGATGAGGCCGGTAGTCAGAAGGCCTACTCCGCCGGTTGCACGGGCAAAGAAATACTGCAGCATCTTCGTGTTCGGACGGCCGGATTCCTCGGCCATCTGGCAGTTGCCCATAGGGGCCATGACGGTGCGGTTTTTGATGGTGAGAGTATTGCACTGAATGGGAGCGAAAAGGTTGGTGTAGGGGTAGAGAGTCTGAGTGAATCTCGCGGTGCCGCCGCGATGATTTTCATACTCGTCCATGCACCAGTCGCCGTAGTGGTCTACTAAGTTTTGTATTAATGCGTCTGTTTTCAAATGTTGTTCCCCGCTTTCTGTGTTATTCAGCCGTGTAATTAGGGATAGGCACACCCAACGTCTATATATTAACATAAGAATTTGAAACAATCAACAAAAAAATAATTTTGCCAAGTGAAATTGTCTTGTAAAATGACCGATTGTATGATAACTTATTATCAAGCGTTCCGTGCGCGCAAAGCGCCAAAAATTTGCGTCAGGGGGTTATAAATGGAGCATAAGGCTAAAATAGTGGCACTGGCCGGCAAGGGCGGAGTAGGGAAGACTTCACTCGCGGCGGCTATTGTTCGAGTGCTTACGGAGGAACATCCGGACGCGAGGATTCTCGCAATAGACGCGGACCCGGCCGTGGGGCTTTCAACGGCCCTCGGCATCAAGGTTGACACATCTTTGGACGACATTCGCCGCGCCGTCATAAAAAGCGCGGAGGACGGCAGACCGAGGGAAGCAATCGAGCTGCTAAACGAGTCGCGGTTTCGCATCTTCGACACAATGGTAGAGACCAAGGGCTTTTCCTTTCTCGCCATCGGCAGACCCGAAAACGAGGGCTGCTACTGCAGCGTCAACGCATACCTGAAGGAAGTTGTGAGCATGCTCGCCAACGACTTCGATTATGTAATAATTGACGGCGAGGCAGGCATAGAGCAGGTCCAGCGCCGCGTGATGGAAAAAGTAACGCATCTGCTGCTCATTTCCGACCAGAGCAGAAAGGGCACAAACGTTGCCGAGAGCATCAAGGCGGTTGCGGACGAGCTGGTCATGTACGACCGTGTCGGCGCGATTATCAACCGGGTGACGAACCCGGAGCTTAACCGGTACATAAGCATAGAGGGCGTGGAGCTTCTTGCGTTCATAAACGCAGACGAGAACCACGCGGCAAACGACATCGAGGGCAGAAGCGTCTTTGAACTGCCCGCGAATTCAGAAGTACTCCGCGGAGTGAGGGAAGCGCTCCGTAAAATAGAGATTTTGTAAGAGAGGTGTAACATTTGAAGGATCTAAAGCATTTAATCTACTTTGAAAACCTGCTGGATAACGCGAACAACGAGCTTGTCCAAAAGGCAAAGGAGGAGGGACAGCTCGCGCTGGGCTTCACCTGCTACCACATGCCCGAGGTGTTGCTCAACGTGGATAACTGCTTCTCAGTCAGGCTGAGAGCGCCGAACACCGGCAGCCTTGACGTAGCGAGCTACTACATGTCCAACTACACATGTGAGTTCTGCCGCGCCCTGCTGGAGAGAGCCATTGAAGGTGGCTACAACTTCCTTGACGGTCTGTGCGGCGTGGACGCCTGCGCAGAAATGAACCGTTGCATGGAAAACATTGAGCTTCTCAAGTGCGTGGACAAGCCGAATTTCTTCGTCACCCACGCCGATATCCCCTATAAGGACACCGATTACACCCTGAAGCACTATGTGACGCAGATGCAAAATCGCGTCCTCAACACAATGCACGAGAAGCTCGGCGTGGATGTTTCCGACGCCGCTATTCGCAAGTCCGTCGCCGCGCACAACGAAATCTGCGACATCATCACCGAAATCAGCGAGCTGCGCAAGGCAGAGAATCCGCCCCTCACGGGCTACGAATTCCACATCATCAATATGTGCACGTTTGCCTGCCCGCAGAAGCTCATTCTCCCGTATCTCAGGGAGACGCTCGCCGAAATCAAAAAAAGAAAGCTCGACCCGAAGCCCTGGTATCGCTGCCGCGTCGGCATAGTCGGCTCCGAGATCGACGACCCCAACCTCACCAAGATGCTCGAGGACGCCGGCGCCTTTATCGCGTTTGACCGTTTCTGTTTTGGCGCTATCCCGGGCCGCGAGCGTATTGATTTGAATGACGATGAGCCTGCTCTCGTTCAGGTCTGCCGCCACTATCTCGCTTCAAGCGAATGCCCACGCTTCATGAGCGACGAGAAAATCGACCAGCGCCGCGTCACGGCGGACAGACTCGCCCGCGAGTTCAACACCGACGGCATAGTTTTCGAGAACGTCAAGTTCTGCGACTTCTGGGGCTTCGAGCGCGCGCTTGCCAGCCACATCCAATATGAGGAATATGGCCACCCCGTTCTGACCATAGACCGTCCTTATAACGCCAGAACCTCCGGACAGCTCCGAACGCGTTTCCAGGCATTCGTGGAGTCTCTTGAGATAAAGCGCATCCAGAAGGGCAAGGGGGACAAATAAATGCTTAAAACTAACATTGAGTGGATAAAGAAAAACGTTCCCTCCGACATGAAAATCTGGAAGGAAATGATTTCGGAAATCAATTGGGCCGACGTCGGCAGCAACATGAAACGCAAATCCGCCCTCAACCGCGAGCGCATCTCCGGCGAATGGAAGGACTTTGCCGGCCTCTCCTCTGCGGATAAGCTTGACCGCATCATGAACGGCGAGCGTCAGCTCGGCCGTCTCTACCAAAAGGGCGCCGTCGCCTTTACCCGCCGCGAGTGGAAGGGCGTCGAGTCCACAGCCCGCGACTTCGCCGGCTGGCTCGCCGTCTGGCGCGACATGCTCATAATGGTCATGAAGGACCCGCTGAGCATCGCAATCGGCCTGTTCGAGTATCGCTGGTTCAGCTCCTATCTTGCCTGCCCCGCCTTTGTCGACCGCAATACCCTCGGCTTCCGCGGACGCGCAGTCACCATGAACCACCTTCTCCTTGGCGACGTTTACCGCTACACCGAAAATGTCATCGCCACCCTCCTTATGGCAGACAGACGCGTCGGCGGCAACGACAAAATCAACGATAAGCTGCTCCTGTTTGATGAAATGACCATGGCACAGATGATGGGCGGCTTCCCCGATCTCCTTGGCATCCCCTATCAGCTCATCCCCGTGTTCCTCGTGTCCGAGCTTGACCAGCTCATCTGCGTCCCCTACATCGACGCCGTTGAGTCCTATGGCCTGCCCGCCGACACCTGCCCCGTCCCGACCAGTGAGTGCGGCTCCGCCATCCTTGACGCGCTGCCCCATTGCGGACTCGGCTTTATCTCCACCTCCACCCCCTGCGACGGCTCCGACATGGCGACCTCCTACCAGAATCGCCGCATAAAAATGCCGACCTACCCGCTGACCCTCCCCGTCCGCTACGACGACGAGGACACCGTGGATTGCGGCGCAGAGGACATGAAGCACTGCATCAAATGGGTCGAGGACCTCACCGGTCACAAATGGGACTGGGACAGCTATTTCGAGGTCATTCGCCGCTTCAACGAGCAGACCAAGATGGAAATGGAAAAGTGGGAAATCAACTGCACTCCGTATCCGCAGCTTATCGGCCCCTGCTATGAGCTGTTCCGCAAGTGGAACTACGAGATGGACGGCGGACTCGAGCCTCGCGTCATGAAGACCTTCTATAAGGTTCGCGAGATGATGTACAAGTCCTACGAAGAAAAGGCCAACCCGTATCGCCACGAGCTGAAATACCGTGCCGTTGTCTGGAGCTGCCCCGCCCACTATTACGCCAACTTCTCCAACTGGCTGGCGAACTCCTGGGGTATAGGCGTTCTGGTCGAAATGGAAAGCCTGAACTTCACCAAGGAACTGAATACCACCGACCACGACGAGGCAATACGCGACCTCGCCCGCCTCTACGAGCGCATGGTCATGCGCAAGCACACCAACGGCGGCTATATCCATGTTTTGGACGAGCTGTGGAAGGTCTGCGAGCAGTTTAACGCCAACTTCATCATCATGTACCAGCATGTCTGCTGCAAGACCATGGCAGGTCTGCAGGGCCTCTTCGACGAGCAGGCACGCGAGCGCGGACTGCACCTCATCTGGGTCGAGCACGACCTCATGGACCCCCGTACCGTCTCCCGCCGCGATATGCGCGCAAAGGTCTCCAACTACATGCGTGCCATAATCCAAGCCGAGCCGGTCGATGAGTCTCTTATCGAGTTTGAAGATGACATCACCTGGTAATCGCGGCGAATAAAGAAATAATATAGGAGGAACTTATATATGAAGTATTACGGAGGGTGCGACGTCGGGTCGACCTATACAAAAGCGGTAATCCTTGACGAGACAGGCAAAATCGTTGCCGACACAACTCTCAAGAGCAAGATAAACTCAGAGCAGAGCGCAATCCTTGCCATGGAGGAAGTCTGCAAGACCGCGGGCCTCAAGGACAGCAAGGCGCTTGCATACCTTATCGGCACCGGCTACGGCCGCAACAAGGTCCCGTTTGCGGATGAGAACATCTCCGAGATCAGCTGCCACGCCATGGGCGTCCATGTGACCGACCCGAGCGTGCGCGCCATCATCGACATCGGCGGACAGGACGTCAAGGGCATCAGCGTCGATACCGACGGCACAGTCAAGAACTTCGCCATGAACGACAAATGCTCCGCCGGAACCGGCCGCTTCTTTGAAGCCATGGCGCGTTCCTTCGAGCTGTCTCTGCCCGACTTCTCGAACCTCAGCCTGACTGCCAAGAACGTCATCCCCATCACCGCTCAGTGCACCGTTTTTGCCGAGTCCGAGGTCATCACTCTCGTCGGCGAAGGCAAGCCGACGGACGAAATCGCAGCCGGCATCGAAATGGCTGTTGCGAAGCGCTGCTTCGTCATGGCGAAAAAAGCCGGAGCCTCCGACAGCATCACGCTGACCGGCGGCTGCGCGAAGAACGAGGGCCTCAAGGTCGCAATCGAGCATGTCCTGAAGCTCAAGGTCATCAACCTCAAGACCGACCCTCAGCTCATGGGAGCGCTCGGCGCCGCCGAGTATGCCCGTCAGAAGGGCATTGCCAAGGGCGCGTAAGCTGACCGCGGCTCATAGCTTTACGAAAGGAATGGTCATACACATGAAGAAAAAAGGCTGCAAGTGCTGCAAGCTTTTCAAAGTTCTGTTCGGAGTGCTGCTGTCCGCCGGAGGTCTTCTCTTCACGGTCTATATGCTCAATCTGGACATGAAGCTTGTCGGATGGCTCTATGTCGTCCTGAACAAGTTCCATGATCTCAAGCCCAGAGACGTACAGTTCTAAAAATGGAGCTATATAACGGCATAATTAAAGAAGTCAAGGCGTCGCTCATCGCCCAAGGCCCCAAAACCTGGGCATTTGACAAATATGCGGCGTGGCATGACTTGGGCCACAGCGAGCTGGTGCTCACAAGAGACGCCGCCTTTGAGCTTGGGGGAGGGAGCAATCCCGCCGCGAACTTCACCTGTGTCACAACGGACCCCGACTTGGTTCCGGAAAACAGCGTGTCGCTCGTCGGCCCCGACCTCTCGGCAATACGCGGGGATACGCCCTTCGTCCGCATTGTCATGCTCCATGTCAACAGCATCGGGGACGACGATCAGGAGGCATTCAAAACCATAAGGGACATGGAATTCGTAAAATACCATGTCTTCCCCGAGGGTTATATGATGCGCGTGTCACCGGAGAATCAGCGCGAACAGGTCAGAGTATCAAAGCAGGCCGTCAAAAAAGGCATCAGCTTTAAGGCGGTCGGTGATGATTTCATAGCCAAATACCTTGAAAACGGTCGGATAGACCATGTAAGCATCACGTTTGTCGTGGGGGATATGGCCCTGTGCAAGGGGCTGGAGGCGACCGCCAAGAAGGTCGATACCCTCACAATGACACTGAACCACATTATGGACGGACTTTCCACCGACTGCACCTCCTGCTCCTTTAAGCAGGTCTGCGACGAGGTGGAGGGCCTCAAGGAACTGCACTTCAAAAAAGGCGAAGGTCCCATGGACCTCGGCAAGTAACCGATAGGCACAACCCAACACACCAACAAAAGCACCCCCGCCTTAGCCAAGCGGGGGTGTTTTCATTTTTTGAGTGTCAATTTATTGACATTCAAAATGGCGGATACATTAGACAAACAAGGCGTTTTTAGTTGTATTGTTCGACGGCAAGTGATAAAATCAAACGGCTGATAAAAGGTTGGGAGGTTTTTCCTTTGAGTGAGATTAAAAATATCGCCCTCGCCCCGGAGGGCGAACGTAAAATAGAATGGGTTCGCCGAAACATGCCGATATTGCGCGGCATAGAGGCGGACTTCGCGGCCTCAAGACCCTTTGAGGGACTGAAAATCGCCCTCTCCGTGCATCTTGAGGCGAAGACCGCGTATCTCTGCCGCGTTATGGCGGCGGGCGGTGCGAGAATGCTTGTCACCGGCTCAAACCCGCTCTCCACTCAGGATGACGTGGCGGCGGCCCTTGCGGCCGGCGGGATGGAGGTCTTTGCCGTCCACGGTGCGGAGCCCTGCGATTACCGCCGCCACCTCGAAACCGTGCTCTCGGTCGGGCCGAACGTCATAATCGACGACGGGGGAGAGTTGGTGGACATGATGCACGGCGAATACAAGGCCTTGCTCCCGGGCGTCATCGGCGGCTGTGAGGAGACAACGACGGGCATAATCCGCCTGCGCCAGCGCGCCAAGGCGGGGAAGCTGCAATTTCCCATGATGATGGTGAACGACGCCGACTGTAAGCATCTGTTTGACAACCGCTACGGCACCGGTCAATCGGTGTGGGACGGAATAATGCGCACAACAAACCTTATCGTCGCCGGCAAGCGCGTTGTCATCTCCGGCTACGGCTGGTGCGGCAAGGGCGTGGCGATGCGCGCCAAAGGTCTGGGCGCAAAGGTCACGATAACCGAGGTAGACCCCGTTCGGGCGATAGAGGCGGTCATGGACGGCTTCGAGGTCGCGCCGATGGCGGAGGCGGCCGCAGACGGCGATATGTTCATCACCGTTACAGGCTGCCGCGACATCATAAGGGCGGAGCATTTTCTTCTGATGCGCGACGGCGCGATTTTGAGCAACGCCGGACACTTCAACATCGAAATCGACATGGATGCGCTGCAAAAAACGGCGATACGCAGCTTTGAGGCGCGCCACAACATCACGGGCTATGAGCTTTCAAACGGCAGGACGATTTTCGTCATCGCCGAGGGGCGGCTTGTGAATCTCGCCGCAGGGGACGGACACCCCGCCGAGATTATGGACATGAGCTTTGCCATTCAGGCGCTCTCCGCCGAATATCTCGTGAAAAACCGAGGCCTGCTGCCCGCGCAGCCGCTGCCCGTGCCGCCCTCGATAGACGGCGATGTGGCGCGGAGAAAGCTCAGGGCCATAGGCGTCGGGATAGACGAGCTGAGCGATGTTCAAAAGGAGTATGTCGGAGTGTAATACTGATATTTAGGCGGTGATTCCAATGGAAAACATGGATTACGAGTCTGTGCACGACGAGCTGTTTGAGCTTCTTGAAAACCGCAGACTCAAGGCACTCCAGCTAAAGCTGGAGGATATGAACGAATTCGATATAGCCGAATTCCTCACCGAAATATGTGATGAGGACGCAAAGCGTATGGCGGCGGTCTTCCGTCTGCTCTCAAAGGAGCGCGGGGCGGAGGTTTTCGCGGAGCTGGATTCAGCCGAGCAGGAGACGGTAATTAACTCCATAACGGACGCGGAGCTTGGCGGGATAATCGAGGAGCTGTATGTGGACGACGCCGTCGATATGATGGTGGAGCTGCCCGCAAACGTCGTAAAGCGCGTCATGAGAAACGCCACTCCCGCCACCCGCGCCCTCATAAACCAATACCTCAAATACCCGGAAAATTCCGCCGGCAGTATAATGACCGCCGAGTTTGTGGACCTCAAAAAATACATGAACGTGCGCGAGTCCATCGCCCGCATCCGCCGAATAGGGGAGGACAAGGAGACAATTTACGTCTGCTATGTCACCTCTGTTGACAGAAAGCTTGAGGGCGTCGTGACCGTCAAGGACCTGCTCCTCTCCGACGACGAGGCGGTGATAGAGGACATCATGGACACCAACGTCATCTATTGCAGCACGGCGGATGACCAGGAGGAAGTATCCGCGCAAATTTCCGACTATGACCTGCTTGCCATACCCGTCGTGGACAGCGAGGGCCGTCTTGTCGGCATCATCACCGTTGACGACGTCATCGACGTCATCACGCAGGAGACGACCGAGGACATGGAAAAGATGGCCGCCATAACGCCCTCGGGCAAGCCCTATCTGAAGCTCGGCGTGCTGGAAATATGGAAAAACCGCATCCCGTGGCTGCTCCTGCTGATGGTCTCCGCGACCTTTACGGGACTGATAATCAATTCCTTCGAGTCCGCGCTCGCGGCGCAGGTTGCGCTCGTGGGCTTCATTCCGATGCTCATGGATACCGGCGGAAACTCCGGCAGCCAGTCATCCGTCACCGTCATCCGCAGCCTGTCCCTCGGCGAGCTGAAGCTCTCGGATATTCTCGCCGTAATCTGGAAGGAAATCCGCGTGGCAGTGCTCTGCGGCTTCTCCCTCGCGGCGGTAAACTTCGTCAAGGTTCTGCTCGTGGACAGAATGCTCATGGGCAATATAGGCGTCACGGTTTCTGTTGCCCTCGTCGTCTCTCTCACTCTCGCGCTGACCGTGCTCTGCGCAAAGCTTGTCGGCTGTACGCTCCCGCTGCTTGCGGAGAAGATCGGCTTCGACCCTGCCGTTATGGCAAGCCCCTTCATAACGACGATTGTGGACGCCATATCGCTTCTGATATATTTTGCCCTTGCAACTGCGATTCTTCATCTTTAAGCAAGCGAAAGGTACATAAAACATGGATATGCCAGTAATCCTGACCCAAATGGGCATTCTCGTTATAATCATGCTGGCGGGCTTTGTCAGCGCCAAGCTGAAAATTACCGGCCCCGAATTCAACAAAAGCGCCACGCCGGTCGTCATGAATCTTCTTCTCACCTCAAGCATCATCTCCTCGGCCCTCAACGGCGGGCTGTCACTCTCCGTCGGCGAGGCGGTTTGGGATATAGGCTTTGCCTTTCTGATGCTCGCCATCAGCGGCGTTGTCGGCGTTATCGTCCCGAAGCTCCTGCGCATAAAGGGCGACGACGAGGGCCTCAGCGTCATCATGATAATGCTGATGAACTCGGTGTTCGTGGCCTTCCCCGTGGTGGAGGCGGTCTACGGTGCCAAGGGCCTGTTCTATGCGGCGCTGACCAACATCCCCTTCAATCTGCTTGCCTACACCTATTGCACATCCAAGGTGCGCGGCGGGCACGAGAAGCTGAGCGCAAAGCGCGTCCTGACGCCGCCGCTCATAGCGACCTTCATAGCGCTTGCCATTGTCCTCACCGGCCTGCGGCTCCCGAATGTAATCACACAGACGCTGACTGCAGTGGGCAAGGCAACGGTGCCGATGTCAATGCTCATCATCGGCACGTCTCTCGGCGCAATCTCCATAAAAGAAGCGCTGAGCGGTTGGAAGGTTTACATAATCATTGCCGTGCGGCTGCTGCTCTGTCCCGTGCTGGTTTGGCTTGTGCTCAGGATATTCCTGACGGACCAAGTGCTGCTCGGAACCTATACAATCATTGCCGCCGCGCCGATGGCGATGTTGACCTCGATATTTGCGATACAATACAACAAAAACGAGGCCTACGCCGCCCAAAGCGTGTTCATCAGCACCGTCCTCTCCGCCGTGACCATGCCCTTCATAATTTGGATACTGCTGTAAATAAAGCTCCACCGGCTATGCCGGTGGAGCTTTATTATGTCTAATTCAATTATGTGCGAATAATGAATCCGCGACGCAGCGGCTTTCGGATTTATCTGCCGCAGCGCACTTTTTCGCGGGTTATCTCGGCGAGGGTGTGCGCGCCGCACATGGTCATGGTGTCACGCAGCTCGGCGGCGTATTTGTTTATCAGGAAGCTTGTGCCTTCGGCGCCCGCGCCGTAGACGACGGGGACGAAGGGGCGGCCTATCAGAACTGCGTCCGCGCCGAGGGCTATTGCCTTGAAGATGTCTGTGCCGGAGCGGATGCCGCCGTCAACGAGGACGACGCATTTTCCGCGGACAGCCGCCGCAATCTCGGGCAGCACGTCTGCCGTGGCGGGGGTCTGACCCAGCACGCGCCCGCCGTGGTTGGAGACGACGATGGCGGCGGCGCCGGCCTCAACGGCCTTTTCCGCGCCTGCGGCGGTCATGACGCCCTTGATGATAAAGGGCATTTTGGCATAGCTGATAATCTCGCGCAGCTCGGCGACGGTTTTGCTGCCGGCGGTGGGGTTCATGGCCTTGAGGAAGGGAAGACCCGCGCCGTCGATGTCCATGGCGGCGGCAAAGATGCCGGCGGCATTGAGGATATCGAGCTTCGCAAAGACTGCTTCTTTATTCCAGGGCTTGATGGTGGGGATGCCGACGCCGCCGACCTTTTCCATCGCGGCGGAGGCTCTTATCATGACCTGCGGGTCAACGCCGTCGCCGGTGAAGGCGGCAATGCCGGCGGCCTGACAGGCGGGAATCATGACGTCGTTATAGGAGAAGTCGTTGTATTTGTCGGAGTAGTGCATGGGGAGTGCGCCGATGGGGGCGGCAAAGAGCGGGAGAGCAAAATCATGCCCGAAAAGCCGAAACTCGGTGTTCGGCGCGTCGTTTGAGCAGATGGTGTCCATGTTCACGAACACGTCCTGCCAGGCGTTGAAGTTTCTCGCGGCACCGTTGCCGGGATTTTTGGAGCCGGGGCCGGGGACATTGTTGCCGCAGGCCATGCCGTTGCAGACGGGGCAGGCTCTGCAATTCGTGCCTATGCAGGCGCGGGCGGTGTCGAGTATTTCTTTATAGTCCATTTTTCATTACCTCCGCAGAGTATATTTCTGTGCTTTCATATTATCACAAGGCAGGGACAGCCGCAAGAGCGTTTGCGCGTATTTCAAAGCCCCGTGCAGTCAAAGGCGGGAATCATCTCCTCGCCCCCGCTCTCGGTGTCCTGATAGTAGCCGTCCTCAATTCCGACCTCCAAGAGGTGCTCGTACATCATGTCGGCGACGGGCTGCGTGACGGGGCGCGAAAGCTCGGGGAAGCGCTCGCCCACAGAGGGCATGGGCGTATATTGGCTCATGAGCGAGAATAGGACGCCGCCGAGCGGAAAGCGCTTGGCGACCCAGTCGAGGACGCCCATGCTGTTGTCGATTAGGCCGGGAAGAATGAGGTGGCGGATGAGCACGCCGGAGAGCAGAAGCTCATTCTCGTCCATGCGATAGACGCCGACCTGACGGAACATTTCCTCAATCGCCGCCATTGCGACCTCGGGGTAGTCCGCCGCGTCGGAATACTTAAGCGCGGGGGCGGAGCCCGAGTATTTGAAATCCGGCATGTAAATCTGCACCAGTCCCTCAAGCCTTTTGAGGCTCTCGACGCTCTCGTAGCCGGAGCTGTTCCAGCAGACGGGGATTCCGAGCGAAAGCCCCGTGAGCGCCTCCGCAATCGGGCGGACGAAGTGCGTTCCTGTGACAAGATTAATGTTGTGGACCCCCGTGTCGCGCAGACGGAGGAAAACGTCCCGAAGCTCGGGGACGGTCAGCTCTTTTCCGACGCCGCCACGGGAGATAACGGCGTTTTGGCAGTAGACACAGCCGAGCGAGCAGCCGGTGAAGAACACTGCGCCGCTGCCGCGCGTGCCGCTTATGCAGGGCTCCTCGCCAAAATGCGCGGCGGCTCTCGCCGCGACGGGCAGGGCGGGGGAGGCGCAGAGGCCAAGCTCGCCGTTCTCGCGGTCGACGCCGCAGCGGCGCGGGCAATCAAAGCATGCGCTCATATCAAAGTGCCTCCCTCGTGTGGCCGTAGGGCGTTCTTGGGGACGCTTCAGGCTGCATTCTGCCGCTCGCCGCGCCCTTTGCGGCAAGCTTCAGCATTTTTTTGAGGGTGTATTTGCTCTCGCCCGCAAAGCGCACAGTGCGGTCATAGCCGACAGTCTCAAGAGGAAAGCCGAGGCGGGTTATCAGACCGCGCAGAAAGAGGTCGTCGCCGTGGTAGAGCGCGAGCTTGTCGAGCGCCTCCGGCCCCATGAGGCGGAAGTCGGCGTGGTCATATATGAGCGAGGAGCCAAAAAGCCGCATGAGCCTGTAGTAGCCTCGGGCGGTGACGCGCTTTAAAAACTTGTCCGTCTCGCGGCTCTCGCGCACTCCGCAGACAATGGCGGCACCGGCCGCGCGTTTTTTTGCCATCTTGGTTATGGCGGACACGTCATCCTGCAAATCCGCGTCGATGGAGACGGAGACGGCGCGCTTATCCCTCGCGGCCATAAGTCCCTCCGTCAGTGCCGTCTGGTGGCCGCGGTTGCAGTCAAGGCTTATGCCGGTGAAGATGGGGTTTTCGTCATGCGCGGCGCGTATCATTTGCCAGGTTTTGTCCGCAGAGCCGTCGTCAACAAAGAGAATGCGGCTCTCGGGCGAGGCTATGCCAAGCGCCGTAAGCTCGCGCAGCTCCGCCGCAAGACGCTTAAAGGTCTCCGGCAGTACCTCCTCTTCATTATAACAGGGGACAACGATATAATAGAGTTCCATTTGCCTCCGCCTTTCAGTCAGTGTTTTATGATTATACCCCCACTTGTATTTTTTTTCAATTGTTGCATGAATTTACAAAAATTTCATCAAAAAACGGTTAAAAACGGCATGTTCGATATTGTAATATGAGGAAAACGGTAGTACAATGACACTGCCCTAATTATTGGGAATGATACAAACATATGTAACAAGTCGGAGGATTCATCAATGCTCAATCTCGTGTTGGTAGAGCCGGAGATACCAAACAATACCGGTGCCATCGCCCGAACCTGCGCCTGCACGGGTGCGCGGCTCCATTTAATCAAGCCCCTGGGCTTTGATATTTCGGACAGCGCGGTAAAAAGAGCCGGTCTCGACTATTGGCACCTTGTGGACATCAGCGTATACGAGAACATCGACGAATATTTCCGCAAAAACGGCGATGAGGGCATATGGCTCACCACCACCAAGGCTCCCCACAGCTATGACGAGTGCGATTTTTCGGGCGACGTCACCCTGCTTTTCGGCAAGGAAACCGCCGGCCTGCCGCAATGGCTCCGCGAGAAATATCGCGACCGCTGCATACGCATCCCAATGATAAGCGAGGCACGCAGCCTGAATCTCTCGAATGCCGCCGCCATCCTCACCTACGAGGTTCTGCGGCAGCAGGGCTTCCCAAACCTTAAAGCTTTCGGCAATATGAAGGAGGAAATCTTATGAATTACAACAAAAAGACCGTGACAGATTTTGACCCCAAAGGCAAGAAGATTCTGCTCCGTTGCGATTTTAACGTCCCTCAAAACAAAGAAACCGGCGAGATAACAAGCGATAAGCGCATTGTCGCCGCTCTGCCCACCATAAGGCACCTCCTTGAGGGCGGCGCCGCCGTCATAGCCTGCTCGCATCTTGGCAAGCCCAAGGGCGAGTGGAACATGAAGCTCAGCCTCGCCCCCGTCGCAAAGCGCCTCTCGGAGCTTTTGGGAACCGATATACTCTTTGCGACCGACATAGTCGGCGAGGACGCAAGAGCCAAGGCCGCCGCACTGAAGCCCGGTCAGCTCCTCCTCCTCGAAAACCTCCGCTTCGACAAGCGCGAGGAAAAGAACGACCCCGAATTTGCCAAGGCTCTCTCCGAAATGGCGGATGTCTATGTCTCCGACGCCTTTGGCACCGTCCATCGCGCCCACGCCTCCACAGCCGGAGTCGCGGCGTTTTTGCCCGCCTATGCCGGCCTCCTCGTCGAGAAAGAGGTCTCCATAATGGGCAAGGCTCTCGCCGACCCCGCGCGCCCCTTCGTCGCCATTTTAGGCGGAGCCAAGGTCTCCGACAAAATCGGCGTCATCAATAACCTCCTCGAAAAGGCGGATGCCATCATAGTCGGCGGCGGCATGGCTTTCACCTTCTATAAGGCCATGGGACGCGAAATCGGCGCCTCGCTCCTTGAGGAGGACAAGTTAGACTACGCCCGCGAAATGATGCAAAAGGCAGAGCGGCGCGGAGTGAAATTCCTTCTGCCGACGGACGTCGTTATCGGCCGCGAGTTTGCCAAGGACGCCGAGCACAAAATCGTCTCCGCCGACGCCATGCCCGAGGGCTGGCTCGGCATGGATATAGGCCCCGAGAGCATCGCCCTTTTTGCCGACGCAGTCAAGGGTGCGGGCACGGTGGTCTGGAACGGACCCATGGGCGTGTTTGAGTTCCCCAATTTCGCAAACGGCACATGGAAGATGGCAGAGGCCGTCGCAACCTCCGGCGCAGTCACCATCGTAGGCGGCGGAGATTCCGCCTCCGCAGTCGAAAAATCCGGCTACGGAGACAAAATAACCCATATCTCCACAGGCGGCGGCGCGTCGCTTGAGTTCCTTGAGGGACTGGAGCTGCCCGGAGTGGCGTGTCTGCTCGATAAATAAGGAGGATAATATGAACAAAAAATACAGAAAAGCAATAATAGCCGGTAACTGGAAAATGAATAAGCTTCCCTCTGAGGCGAAGGCCTTTGTCGAGGAGCTTCGCGCCGCGATGCCGAAGGCCAAGACCTGCGAGACCGTTATCTGCGTTCCCGCCGTCACCCTTGCCTCCGCGCTCAGGGCGATAAAGGACAGCCGCATATCCGTCGGCGGACAGGATGTCTCCGAGCACGGCTTCGGAGCCTACACGGGCGAGACGGCGGCGGAAATGCTGGCGGATCTCGGCGCAAAATACTGCGTCGTGGGCCACAGCGAGCGCCGCGAGTACCACAGAGAGAGCGATGCAATGGTGAACACCAAGACCCTTCGCCTCCTTGAAAACGGCGTGACCCCCATCATCTGCGTGGGCGAGAGCCTTGAGCAGCGCGAAAAGGGCCTGACCATGGAATTTGTCGCCTATCAGGTCAAGGCGGCACTCGCCGGCTTCGACGAGCGGCAGGCAAAGCGCTGCGTCATCGCCTATGAGCCAATCTGGGCAATCGGCACCGGCAGAACCGCCACCTCCGAGCAGGCCGAGGAGGTCTGCCGCGAGATTCGCGCCGTCCTGCGGCACATATACGGCGCCCGCGCCGCGCGCGCTGTCAGCATCCTCTACGGCGGCTCCATGAACGGCAAAAATTGCGACGAGCTTCTTGCGCAGCCCGATATCGACGGCGGCCTCATCGGCGGTGCCTCCCTCAAACCGCAGGAGCTTGCCAAAATCGTCACCGCGACGGCGGCGGAGTAAAACTATGGAGAACACAAAAGCCGCGGCTCTCGTAATCCTTGACGGATACGGCATAGGCGAGACAAACGACAAAAACGCCATATGGCTCGCCAAGACTCCGGTTATGGATTCTCTCATCGCAAGCTGCCCGCATACCATGCTTAATGCCTCCGGCCTCGACGTGGGTCTGCCCGAGGGGCAGATGGGCAACTCCGAGGTCGGGCACACCAATATCGGCGCAGGGCGCGTGGTATATCAGGACCTGCCGCGCATCACCCTTGCCGTGAAGGACGGCTCCTTCTTTGAAAACCCCGCCTACGTCAAAGCAATGGACGACGCCAAGGCCTCGGGCGCAGCGCTCCATATCCTTGGTCTTTTGTCCGACGGGGGAGTCCACAGCCACATAAACCACATATTCGCCATAATAGCTATGGCAAAGCGCCGCGGGCTTGATAAGGTCTATGTCCACTGCTTCCTTGACGGGCGCGACGTAAGCCCCAAGAGCGGCGCGGGCTTCCTGCAATCGCTCTCCGATAAATGCGCCGAGATAGGCGTCGGTAAAATTGCCACGGTTCAGGGCCGCTTCTGGGGCATGGACAGAGACAAGCGCTGGGAGCGCCTCAGCAAGGGCTACGACGCGATTGTCAGGGGCGTGGGTGTGACAGCCACAGACCCCGTAAACGCCGTCAGAGAGAGCTACGGACGCGATGTGACCGACGAATTCGTCGAGCCGACGGTCTGTGACCCGCAGGGCATGATAAAATCCGGCGACAGCGTCATCTTCATGAACTTCCGCCCCGACAGGGCGAGGGAGATGACATGGGCGCTCTGCGGCTATCTGCCCGCGGATTGCCCCATGACCACCGAGCCGCTCAGCCTCTCCTATGTCTGCACCGCCCAGTACGACGGCGCGCTGCCGCTGCCCATAGCCTTCCCGCCCGAAAAGCTCGAGGGGACGCTCGGCGAATATATCAGCAAGCTCGGCCTGCGCCAGTACCGCGTCGCGGAGACGGAGAAATACGCCCACGTCACCTTTTTCTTCAACGGCGGCGTCGAGCGCCAATATGACGGCGAGGAGCGCGAGCTTGTCCCCTCCTCAAAGGAATTCCCAACCTATGACCGCATCCCCGCCATGAGCGCGGAGCAGGTCACGCACGACCTTGTCGCAAAGATGGACGAGGGCGGCTATGCGCTCTATGTCTGCAACCTCGCAAACTGCGACATGGTTGGACACACGGGCATAATCCCCGCCGCAGTCTCCGCCGTGGAGACAGTCGACAGCTGCCTCGGCGAAGTGGTTGATGCCGCGCGCCGAAACGGCATAGAGCTGCTCGTGACAGCCGACCACGGCAACGCCGACCGCATGGTCGAGCCGGACGGCGGCCCCAATACCGCGCACACGACAAATCCCGTGCCCCTCATCCTCGTCGGCGAGGACGCAAAGCTCCGCTCCGGCGGCAGGCTGGCGGACATAGCACCCACGCTGCTCTCCCTTATGCGTCTCGGCAAGCCCGTCGAAATGACAGGCGAGTCGCTAATCAATAAATAATTTGTTGGAGGATCATTCATGAAAGAATACTTTGAAATCGTAGACGTAATGGCCCGCGAGATATTGGATTCGCGCGGCAACCCCACCGTTGAGGTCGAGGTCACTCTTGACGACGGCACCGTCGGCCGCGCCGCCGTTCCCTCCGGCGCCTCCACCGGCATATACGAGGCCTGCGAGCTGCGTGACGGCGACAAGAGCCGTTACCTTGGCAAGGGCGTCACCAAGGCCGTCGAGAACGTTAACTCCGAGATAGCCGAGGCAATGCTCGGACTGAACGTGCTGGACCAGCCCTCCATCGACAAGCTCCTCATAGAGCTTGACGGCACCCCCTCGAAGACCCGCCTTGGCGCAAACGCCATCCTCGGCGTGTCCCTCGCCTGCGCCCGTGCCGCCGCCAATGCCCTCAATATCCCCCTCTACAACTATATCGGCGGAGTCAACGCCAAGACCCTGCCCGTGCCCATGATGAACGTCCTTAACGGCGGCGCACACGCCAGCAGCTCCAACGTGGACATCCAGGAATTCATGGTCATGCCCATAGGCGCAAAGACCTGGAAGGAAGCCCTGCGCATGTGCGCCGAGGTTTTCCATACCCTCAAAAAGGTCGTTCCCGCCTCCGGCGTGGGCGATGAGGGCGGCTACGCTCCCAACCTCGACTCCGACGAGGACGCGCTCAAGGCGCTCGTCGCCGCCATCGAGAAGGCGGGCTACAAGCCCGGCGTGGATTTCATGCTCGCCATCGACGCCGCCTGCTCCGATTGGTTCAACAACGACGACCAGTGCTATCACCTGCCCAAGCGCGGCGTCACCATGACCCGCGAGCAGATGGTTGACATGTACGCCGATTTCGTCGAAAAGTATCCCATCATCTCCCTTGAGGACTGCATGGGCGAGGACGACTGGGAGGGCTGGAAGCTCCTCACAGACCGTCTGGGCAGCAAGGTTCAGCTCGTCGGCGACGATCTCTTTGTCACCAACGTTGACCGTGTCAAAATGGGCATCGAGAAGGGCGTGGCAAACTCCGTTCTCATCAAGCTGAATCAGATTGGCACCCTCACCGAGACTCTCGACACCATTCAGCTCGCCAACCGCGCAGGCTATACCACCGTCGTCTCCCACCGCTCCGGCGAGACCGAGGATACCACCATCGCCGACCTCGTCGTCGGCCTGAATGCCGGACAGATTAAGACCGGCGCACCCTCCCGCACCGACCGCGTCTGCAAGTACAATCAGCTTCTCCGCATCGAGGAAGAGCTGTTTGACGCCGCCCAGTATCCCGGCAAGGACGCTTTCTTCAGCATCAAAAAGTAATTTTCCCGCATAAGTGTATAAATGGTGTTTCCGCTGGTGAGAATATCCAACGGAAACACCATTTTTTACACGGAGGGAACCTTATGGAAAACAGCAAGGGCTCCGGCCCGAAGAAGTCGGAGAAATTTTTTGACGGGAAGGGCTTCTACATAGTCCTTTTCCTGTGCGCCGCCGTAATAGGCGTGTCGGCGTGGACTCTTTTGTCCGGAAAAGGGACTGTGAACGAAGCGGAAGGCGATATAAATCTGAGCAAGCCGTATGAGCTGCGGACGCCGGACGCAATGGCGGGCGACAACGAAGATACGGACGAGACGCTGTGGGAGATACCCGAGGGCGTCGAGGAGACGCTGGCGGAGGCACCCGAGATTGCCTCGGAGGTCATGAGCCGCCCCGCAACTCCGACTGCGACACCGAAGCCGAAGCTCGCCGAGCCGACGGCAAAGGCCTTCATCTGGCCCGTGGTGGGCGAGATTGAAAAGCCCTACGCGGTGACAAGCCTAATCTACGACAAGACTATGGGCGACTGGCGCACCCACAGCGGCATCGACATCGCGGCGGCACTCGGGGATAAGGTAATGGCAGCCTGCTCCGGCAGCGTGGTTGCGCTGTATGTGGACGACCTCTACGGCACTACCGTGGTGCTCGACCACGGCGACAATCTCCGCAGCGTCTATGCCGGACTTGCCGAGGTCCCGACAGTCAAGGTAGGCGACGCCATTCTCTGCGGCGAGACGCTCGGCAGCGTCGGCACGACAGCCCTCTGCGAAACGGGCGACCCCACGCACCTGCACTTCGCAATGAAAGCCAACGGCCAAAGCGTGGACCCCTGCGAATATCTCCCGAAGCTATAAATCATCCCCCCGCCGAAAACTTTTGGCGGGGGGATAGTTTTTGTGATATTATAATGCAAAATGTGTAAACCCCGCGCACTTTCGGCGCATGAAGTATAAACATTTTTGCTTTGCGGAGGAGAAAAAATGAGGCACACGATAAAAAACGAAGAAATACAAAACTACAACAATTGCATCAGCGAGGTGTTCCCAAAATATACGTCTCAGCTGATTAACTGGGCAAACCAAAACGCACAGGGAACGCGGCCGAGGATTGTGGGGCAAATGTCGGAGCTGTTCCCGGAATTTGAAGATTCCGCAGATGAAATTTCGGTTGAAAATTGGGAAAAATGGTACACCTCAAAATATCCCGACGCCATCAGCAATGCCGCGGATAAAATATTCGCACAAATGGAAAATCTGAAAAAAGCCATACAATTGATAGACCGAAATATGATTGGAGAATGGGTCAGGGATTTGGTCATAGCAAAAACATATAACGGCCTGTATGTCCAGCGTGCCATTCTTGAGGCTCTTGCCAAAGAGAGAAAACAAGCCTTCAGGTTGGCGAAGCCCTCGGAGGAAGCGGTCGGAATCGACGGCTTTGTCGGGGATACTGCGTATTCGATTAAACCGGAAAGCTATAAAACCATGAACAGGTTGTCGGAAAGCATAGGTGTAAAATTCATCTATTATGTAAAAACAAAAACAGGACTGTCCTTTGAGGTGGAGGACTGAAGCAAAATTCGGTTTTCAAAGATAGTCACAGATTATAATTCCGTCGCTGAGCCGAACGGTTTTTACCTTTTGAATATGCAGCGCGGTTTCCTGTAAAGTTTTAACCAAAAACCCATGCGGCAGGTTAATGTAGCATTTTTGCTTTTTGTCGTCGTCCAAGTCGGCGATAAAGGACTCGTGCGCGCTTATTCTCTTTGCGATAATGTCGTTTATTTTGTCGGGGCTGACGTTCAAGGAGAGAAGCGACAGCGCCGAGATATCGGAATCAATATCGACGCTTATACTGTTTCTCTGAGAAACCATAGAGGCGAAACCCGTTGTCCCAAGTCCGCCGAAGGGGTCCAAGACCGTGTCATATTTCGCCGAATACATATTAATCAGTCTGTACGGAATTTCAAACGGAAAAGACGCGCTTCTGTTTCTTGATGCTACAGACTTGGATATAAACTGCGAAGCGCCCTTAATTTCCCATAAATCAGAAAACCAGATATTGCGTTCTTCCCAAAAGTAGGCGCTTTCTTGTCTCAACAATCTGTTGCTCCCGGAAAAAACGCGTTTTCCGCCCTTGCGAAAAACCAAAATGTATTCGTGCTCATAAGTTACATATGCGCCTGCCGGGTACATGCCCGAGCCCATAAATTTGTTGGGAGAGTTAGACTGCTTGCGCCAGTGAATATCGGGAAGCAGGCAATAGCCCTTGGAAACAAAATAATTAATCACAGCCGTGTGGTTGGAAAAAAGTTGGAATTGTTTGTCAACAGTTCGCGTGGCGTCGCCGATGTTAATACAGATAAAGCCATTGTCTGCCAACACTCTGTCACATTCCAGCCAAACGGAATTAAGTATGTCGTGCATCTTGTTAAAAGCGTTTTGAGAATCTCCGTTTTCGAGGTCTGCCGCAATTGAGCTGTCCTGAGAAACAAAAAGGTCGTCCCACATTCCAATCATCGGATATGGGGGAGAGGTCACAATCAGCTGAATTGATTTATCGGCAACGGCGGCGAGGCTGTTGCTGTTTCCGGTTATAACTTTGTGATTTGTCAAGTGGTTCACCTCAATAAAGGTTATCTGAAACGATAATCCGAGTATAGACTAAAACAAGGGAAATGTCCATTGAGTTCAGCTGTCGGAAAATCATCCCCCCGTCGAAAATATTCGGCGGGGGGATAGTTTATTTGATTCCCATTCTTGCGAAGAAGGCGGCTCTGTCGGCGGAGCTTGTGCGGCAGTAGCGGCCAAGCTTCATAAGCTCGTCCGGCGTGCCGCAGAGATGGTTGACGTTTTCCTCGCAGGTGAAAAGAATGTTGTAGCCGCGTTCTCGCAGAACCTTTGAGGCCTCGGAGCAATACAGGCCGTAGGGATAGGCGAAGACGCTTGGGACGAAGTCAAGATATTCTCCGAAGCGGGCTTCAATTTCCGAGAGGTCCCTGTTCAGAGCGGCGCTGTAGTCCGATTCGCTCTCGCCGCGATTTATGAGACAGCCGCGGCGCGTATCGAGACTGTGCATGTCATAGGTGTGCGCGCCAAGCTCAACGGCGGGCGAATGGACAAGCTGCGCCAGCGCGGGCCATGAGAAATAGGCGTAGTTCACGTTCTCGTCGTGATTTTCGGTGTAGATGTCCGCGTATTTTCCGACAATGCTCATGATGGCGCACATGCCGTATTTCTCAAGAAGCGGCACGGCGTAGACGCCAAAGCTGAGCTGACCGTCGTCAAAGGTTATCATGACGGGCTTTTCGGGCAGCTGCCCGTTCCCTTGGCTCCACGCGAGCAGCTCGCGGGCGCTGACGGAGGTATAGCCGTGGTCTTTCAGATATTTCAGGTCGCCCTCAAAGGTCGCGGGCGAGATTACATAGCTCCCGAGCCGCGCCGGGTCCTCGCTGATGTGGTGATACATCAAAATCGGCAGCGGTATCGAGCCGCTGTCGGCACCGGAGGCGGGTACGGCCCCACACAGGAGGGTAAGCGCGATTACGGCGCAGATAATTTTTTTGGTCATTTAAACACCCCGCATCAAGTATGCGGAAATTCAATGATTTTATTTTTCCAAGAGTAGGGTGTCGGCGGCGAGCCTCATAAGAGGATGACCGAATTCATCCGAGCCGTCATCCTTAAAACCGAGACTTACCCAAAAGCGCTTGCCGCTGTCACTTGTGACATTAAGCTCAAAATACGCCGCTCCGTCGTCGGCGGCAAAATTTGCGAGCGCCGCAAAGCAATCCCGCCCCGTGCCTTTGCCACGGTATTCGGGAAAAACCCAATAGTCCAAAATAAAGCACTTTCCGTCCTCGCTCTTGTAGGTGATGTAAAACGTGCAGCCGATTCTCAGACCGTCGCGGACAAAATAAACGGCATGCGCCGTGTCCGGAGTTCTGTCCATGTAGCCCTCAAGCGGGCCTCGGTATTCGGCACCGCAAAAATACGCTTTATCCCCGTCGTCGGCAGGGGAGACGAGCGTCTCGCAGCCAAAAATATCGCGGTTTAAGTATTCCCAATGAAGCGCCCAGTAATCGGCGACGTCCGCTCTTTTGATGTTCTCGATTTTTATCATAAGCCCTCCAAAAAATTATTACCGCAATTGTAACATCTATTGCACCAAGAATAAAGACCGGCCAAAGAATTTCCGCAAGCACGTTCAAAAGTTTTTTGCAAGCTGCCTCTTGACAGATTTATAAAAAATGATAGCCTGATAAAAGATAGCGCGACTACATAACGAATACTTTCGGAGGTAACGTATATGAAGCATCTCGGCATTGAGGTTTCAGTCAAAAACGTTCCCGCATTGGACCCGAATTTTATCCCTCTGAACAAGTTTTATGAGGCATTTTTACTCGGCGCCAAGAAGCCGCTGGGCATCGCCGTGGAGCGCGCGGCGGGTCAGGTCGCCGTGTATGAGACCTTTATCCGCGGCACGCCCGACATGGCGGAGGCCGACCATTATTATGTAAACCGAATCATCAAGACCCTGCTCTGGATGAAGGGCGGCTTCAAAATTTATATCCGGGGCGACGAGGCAATTTACAGGGCAATCAAGGCGGATTACGCCGCGGACGGCAGCCGCTCCTTTGACTTTGGCTTTATGGGAAACGTCTACGAGCGCGACTTTGAAGTGGTTTCCGTGGACAAGCTCCCCGCCGAAAAGGGCAATCCGAAACAAATCGGCCGCCATCTAAACGGCTGCCGCATAGGCTTCGACGCGGGCGGAAGCGACCGCAAGGTCTCCGCCGTCATCGACGGAAAGAGCGTCTTTGACGAGGAAGTCGTCTGGTTTCCGAAAACCACGGAGGACCCCGACTATCATTTCCGGGGAATTGTGGACGCCATGAAGGCCGCCGCCGCGCACATGCCGCGCGTGGATGCCATCGGAATCTCCTCCGCCGGCGTGTACATCGAAAACCGCACCATGAACGCCTCGCTGTTCCTCAATGTCCCCAAGGATTTGTTTGACAAGAAGGTCAAGGACATCTACCTCCGCGCCGCCCGCGAAATCGGCGACGTGCCCGTGGTGGTCTGCAACGACGGCGACGTCTCCGCGCTGGCGGGTGCCATGAGCCTTAACGACAACAACGTCTTGGGCATAGCCATGGGCACCAGCGAGGCTGTGGGCTATGTAGACCCCGAGGGCTGCATCACGGGCTGGCTCAACGAGCTTGCCTTCATGCCCGTCGACGCAAGCCCCGACGCCATGGAGGACGAGTGGTCGGGCGATATCGGCTGCGGCGTCAAATATTTCTCGCAGGACGGAGTGATTAAGCTCGCCCGCGCCGCGGGCATCAGCCTTGACCCCGCGCTCTCGCCCGCGGAAAAGCTGAAGGTTGTCCAAAAGCTCATGGAGGGCGGAGACAAAAGAGCCGAAAAAATCTATGCTTCCATCGGCGTTTATCTCGGTCACGCTCTCGCGCTCTACGAGGGCTTTTACCGCTTTAAGCACGTCCTGCTGCTTGGCAGGGTGATGTCCGGCAAGGGCGGCGATTTAATCCTCGACCGCGCAAAAGAGGTGCTCGCGGACGAGTATCCGGAAATAGCCGATAAAATTTTCCCCTCGCTCCCCGACGAGAAGTTCCGCCGCGTCGGCCAATCCGCCGCCGCCGCGTCCCTGCCCGAGATATCTTAAGTAATAAGAAACCCCGCAAACCGTTGAGATTCAACGACTTGCGGGGTTTCAATGTGGTGG
>JAVVTL010000002.1:0-64157 GCA_036653715.1 Oscillospiraceae bacterium | reverse complement strand
TATCACTCGTCGGCGCTTTGGTCAGAATCCGGGCGAGGGCGTAGATTTGCGCAGGCGTGGTAATCGGATAGGGATCTTCCGCCGTGCCGTTTTCTGCCACCGGCGTTGGCGTGGTTGTCGCGGGCGGCGGCGCCGTCGCGAGTACGCCGATTGGCAATAGGGTGATAATCATCGTTAAGGCCAAAATAAGCGATAAAACCTTTGATATTGTTCTTTGCATTTCGTTATCCTCCAGTGCGTTTAAAAGTCTGTAACGCCATGGTAACAAAACATTTACAGCACTTCAAGCGTTTGGCGAAACACGCAATTTTATGGCGAAATCGTCAAGAAATAATGTATTTTTTACCAAATCCCGCCCGCGCCCCTCCCCCGCTTTGCCTACTTATATTTATTTTTAAGTTTTAGTTGACAAATTGACAATTATGCCTTACAATGAAACAATCGTCGTATAGGCGAACTAATTTAAAAGAGGTATCCCATGTTTCAAGACAAAACAATCGTATGCAAGGACTGCGGTCAGCAATTCACTTTCACAGTTCAAGAGCAGGAGTTCTTCGCCGAGAAGGGCTTCAGCAACGAGCCCCAGCGCTGCAAGGCTTGCCGCGACGCTCGCAAGGGAAATTCTTCCCGTGGCGGCAGCGGTGACAGGCAGATGTTCGACGCGGTTTGCTGCGAGTGCGGCAAGGCCTGCAAGGTTCCTTTCCAGCCCCGTAACGACCGTCCCGTCTACTGCAGCGATTGCTTCCGTAAATAAGTCGAAGCTGATTTTACGCCCCATTTTTGGGGCGTAATTTTTTTGCCCGCTTGCGCCCGAGCCGCGGACGTGGTAAATTGTAAACGCACAAATTACATACGAAAGAGTGAAATATTTGAAGCTGACACTTTTCTATCTTCCCGCCTGCCCCCACTGCAAGCTCGCGTTCAAATTTCTTGACGAGCTCCGCGCCTCCGATGCGCGCTATGCCGCCATAGAAATCGAAAAGGTGGACGAATCCTCCGAGGTCGAGCGCGCCTACAGCTACGATTATTGGTACGTCCCCTGCTTCTATCTCGGCGACGAAAAGCTCCACGAGGGTCACGCCGAGCTTTCCGACGTGAAGCGCGTGCTCGACAGAGCGGCTTCGGGTCAATGACTCTGCTGCTTGTTCTCATATATGCGGCTTTCATCTCTCTCGGCCTGCCCGACTCCATACTCGGCAGCGCCTGGCCCGCGATGCAGCCCGACCTCGGAGCGCCCCTGTCACTTGCGGGAGCGCTCTCCCTTGTTGTCTCCGTCTGCACTGTGGTTTCAAGCGCCGTGAGCGTGCGTGTCATAGCGCGTTTCGGCGTCGGGAGGGTCACACTCGTGTCCGTTGCCATGACGGCGCTTGCGCTGATTGGCTATGCCGCGGCACCCGGCTTTTGGGCGCTTTGTCTCTTGGCATTGCCGCTCGGCCTCGGCGCCGGCAGCGTGGACGCCGCGCTGAATAATTTTGTGGCGACAAACTACGAGGCGCGTCATATGAGCTGGCTCCACTGCTTTTGGGGAGTCGGCGCAACGGCGGGGCCGCTGATTATGTCCTTTTGGATTGCCCGCTCCGCAGGCTGGCGCGGCGGCTATCTCAGCATCGGCTGCATACAGCTTGCGCTCACGCTTGTCCTGCTGTTCAGTCTTCGGCTCTGGAGGTCCGGCGAGGGCGGGAACGGCCCGTCCGAAAAGCCACTGGTGCTGAGCTTTCGCCAAATGGCCGCTCTCCCCTGCGCAGGTGCCGCCTTTCTCACTTTCTTTTGCTATTGCGCGCTTGAGCAGGCCGTCGGGCTTTGGGGCGCAAGCTACCTCACAGGGGCGCGGGGCTTTTCCGCCGCCGAGGCCGCGACCTGCATGTCGCTCTATTACTTCGGCATAACCGCAGGACGTCTCGTCACCGGCTTTTTTGCCGGGAAATTCTCCGACGCACGGCTGATTCGCATCGGCGAGCTTGTGATTTTTTTCGGTCTTGCGCTGCTTGTGCTCCCCGACTCCGCTTATATCCCGCCGACCGCGCTGCTTCTGATCGGCTTGGGCTGCGCGCCCGTGTTTCCCTCCATGCTGCACCGCACGCCCGAGCTTTTCGGCACCGCAAGCTCGCAGGCCATGACCGGCGCACAGATGTCCTGCGCATATATGGGCGTCACCCTCATGCCGCCGATTTTCGGCCTCGCGGCGCAGCGCGTCTCCGTCTCCCTGCTGCCGCTTTATTGCGCCGCGCTCTTTGGCGGTATGCTCCTCTGCACAGAGCACATTCGGCGCAGAGGCAGCCGCAAAAGTTAAAATAATAAGCGTATCGACAAAAAACACTTGCTAATCGGGAGATATTGCGCTATTATCGTGACTATATTTTAATATCGCCGCGTGAAGTTTGCAGGAGCGCCCGGGCGCGACCGTAAATGGACGGCATTCTGGAGAAGCCCGCTTCGAGTGGGTGCCGAAGGTGCAAAACGCTATGCGTCAATCTCTCAGGCAAAAGGACAGAAGGCACATCCCCTATGGGGGGGGATGGCATTGCTGTATTTTTTGGGAGCTGCGCATTTGCGCGGCTCCTTTTCTCACGGCGGATACTTGGGAGGAGAGATTCAATGGAAACCCTGATGAGCATCAACAATACGGTGAACACGGTGGCATGGGTATACATCCTGCTGTCCTGCGTGTTCATAGGCGGACTGTACATAACCATCCGCTGCGGTTTTTTGCAATTTCGCCATTTCGGCTACGCAATGCGAAATACCGTCGGCAAAATGTTCACGAAGCAGGAGGCCGGCGCCGGCGCGGTGACGCCGCTTCAGGCCGTGACGACGGCGCTTGCCGCCACTGTCGGCACAGGCAACATCGTCGGCACAAGTCAGGCGATTGCCATGGGCGGCTACGGCGCGGTGTTTTGGCTTTGGATGGCGGCCCTGCTCGGCATGATTATCAAATACGCCGAGGTCACGCTCTCCATCCGCTACCGTGAGCGGGACGCCAAGGGCGACTGGGTCGGCGGCCCCATGTACTACATCAAAAACGGCATGGGCCCGAAGTGGAAATGGCTCGCCGTGCTCTTTTGCGTCTTTGCCTCGCTCGCGTCCTTCGGCATCGGCAACATGAGCCAAGCAAACTCCATCTCCGGCTCCATCGCGGGCGCGATAAACGCCTTCGCGCCGATATCCGACGGCAGCCTCAAGACCGTCAATCTCGTTGTCGGCGTGGTACTCGCGGTTTTGGTCGGGCTTGTCCTCTTTGGCGGCATCAAGCGCATCGGCTCCGTTGCAGAGAAGCTTGTCCCCGTTATGAGCGTGTTCTACATTATTTTTACGCTCATCGTCATTTTCTCCCACCTCGGCGGAATCGGCGAGGCCTTCCGCAAAATATTCATTGCCGCCTTTGCGCCGCAGGCCATCCTCGGTGCCGCCTCCGGCATAGCGCTGAAGCAGGCTGTGGTCTGGGGTCTGCGCCGCTCCGCCTTCTCAAACGAGGCAGGCCTCGGCTCCGCCGCCATAGCCCACGCCGCGGCAGAGACGAAAAGCCCCGTTGACCAGGGCCTTTACGGCATCTTTGAGGTATTTATGGACACCCTCGTCATCTGCACTCTGACCGCCATGACCATCATCATCAGCGGCGTTCCCATCGAATTTGGCGTGAAGCCCGGCTCCGCGCTCATCACAAGCGCCTTCGCCACCGTTTTCGGCGGGAAGCTCGCCGCGCTCTTTATTGCCATATCGCTGATGCTGTTCGCCTTTTCCACCATCCTCGGCTGGTCGCTCTACGGCAGCCGCTGCGTGCAATATCTTTTCGGCATTACGGCCTCAAAAATCTACCAGCTCGTGTTCATCGTCGTCGTGGTCATAGGCGCAACCACCTCGCTCGACGTCGTTTGGGACCTTGCCGACACCTTTAACGGACTCATGGCAATCCCGAACTTCATCGCCCTCTTTGCCCTGACCGGCGTTGTCGCCAAGCTATCAAAGGACCATTTTAAGGATAAATCAAGGCTGAAATAACAGCCGCACATAAGATAAACAGGTATGCCGTGATATGCGGCATACCTGTTTTTTAATACGCTATAGCTTACTTTGAAATGCCGCAGGGGCCGGTGCCCTCTCTTGAGAGGCCGCCGGGCAGGGCGTATTGGCAGAAGCCGAAGCCGCCGGAGACGTTCAGGCAATCAAAGCCGTTTTGAGAGAGGATTCGGCAGGCGACGTAGCTGCGAAGCCCGCTCTGGCAATAGACATACAGCGTCCTGCCGCGCGGCAGCTCGGGCAGCCTGTCACGCAAATCATCCACGGGGATGTGCATGGCGGTTTTAAGATGCCCTTTGGCGTATTCCCCGTCTGTTCTTGTGTCAAGTATCAGGGCGTCGTCGGGGAGCTTTGCCACGTCCTCCCAGTGTATTTGGGCGACGCGGCCTGAGAGCAGGTTTTCGATGGCGTAGCCCGCCATGTTCACGGGGTCCTTTGCGGAGGAAAACGGCGGGGCGTAGGCGAGGTCAAGCTGCGTCAGGTCGTGCGCGGTCATTTTTGCGCGCACCGCCGTGGCGAGGACGTCTATGCGCTTATCCACGCCGCCGAAGCCGATAAGCTGAGCGCCTATTATGCGCCCCGTGTCCTTTTGGAAGATGACCTTGACCGTCATGTTCTCGGAGCCGGGATAATAGGTGGCGTGTGACGCCGAGCTGAGAACGACGTAGTCGAAGGAAATCCCGGCGCTCTCCGCCTGCTTGCAGCTCAGACCTGTCGAGGCGACGGTCATGTCGAACATTTTCATTATGGAGGAGCCTTGAGAGCCGCCGTAGGAGCTTTTTATGCCGCAGATATTGTCGGCGGCGATGCGGCCCTGCTTGTTTGCCGGCCCCGCGAGGGAGATAACGGCCTTCTCGCCCGTCACAAAGTTTATGACCTCCACGGCGTCGCCCACGGCGTAGATGTTCTCGTCCGCCGTTTGCATATGCTCGTCGGTCTTGATGGCGCCCTTAATGCCCGTGGCAAGCCCCGCCTCGGCGGCAAGGCTGTTTTCGGGAGCGACGCCGACGGCGAGTATAATCATATCGGAGGCTTCCGACTCTGCGCCCTTTATCAGGGTAATGGCCTTTTCTCCCGCTTCCTCAAAGCCCGCGACGGCGGAGTTCAGGCGCAGCTTGATGCCCTGCCTGCGCATATATTTATGCAGAATTTCCGCCATGTTGTCGTCAAGCGTCGGCAGGACGTGGCCTGAGCGCTGGACAACCGTGACCTCAAGCCCCTTGTGCTTGAGGTTTTCCGCCATCTCAAGGCCGATGAAGCCGCCGCCGATGACGGTGGCGGAGGCGGGGCGGCACTGCTCGATATAGTCGTAGATTTTGATGGTATCCTCGACCGTGCGGAGCGAAAACAGCTTTTTGCCATCCGCTCCCGGCAGAGGCGGGACAACGGACTTCGCCCCCGGGGCGAGGACGAGCCTGTCGTAATTTTCGGTGTAGACGCTGTCGTCGGAGAGTCTTTTGACGGTGACGGTTTTTGCGCTTCTGTCGATGGAGAGCGCCTCCTGGCCCACGCGCACGTCAATGGCGAAGCGACTGTGCAGGCTCTCCGGCGTCTGAACCGTCAGGTCGTCGCGATCGGTCATCACTCCGCCGATATAATACGGCAGACCGCAGTTTGCATAGGAAACGTAGCCGCTGCGCTCCAGTATTATTATCTCTGCCTTCTCGTCAAGACGTCTGAGCCTTGCCGCGGCTGAGGCGCCGCCTGCCACTCCGCCGATTATGATTACCTTCATCTCGTTGCCTCCCAGCTACTCCGCCGCCCTATAGGACGGCTGTTTTGTGTTTTATAATTTTAATCGTCGCTCCATAAGCTTCTCGCTCATGTCGGATTTCAGGTCATCCGAAAAGATACCGAGAGGCTCGGCGAGGATTCGGTACATGGTGGAGATATAATCGTGTATATCCACGTCCTGTCCGCGCTCGTACCACATCTGTGTGCAGGAGAGCAGACCCGAAACGCAAAATTCGAGGCAGTACTCCCCGTCTCCCTCGAGCTTGCCGTAGCGCTTTGTTATCTGCTCGCTCAGAAGAGCCTTGGCCTTATCTTTTAATTGAGTTTGAAAGCGCATGTCTCCGTTTGCACCTAACAGCACGGCGAGATAGCTATTGTATATTTGGCAGGGCGTCAGCGTATGTTTTATTATTGAGAGCATGTCCATCGCCGTCGCCTGCTCGGAGATTTGCGCAAAACGGGTGTCGAACTGACAGAGAATTTCGGTTTCTATTTCGTCCAATATGTCGTATACGTCGAGGTAATAGCGATAGAAGGTCCCCCGGTTGTAGCCCGCCGCATCCGTGATTGCTTTTATTGTTATGCGGTTTATGGGCTTTATTGTATAAAGCTTCCAAAATGCCGCACGCAGGGCTTCTTTTGTGGCGTCTGTCCGCTCGGGAGATTTGTTCATTTTCTATGCCCCTTTATATATGGCGGCCGGCCGTGAACCCCCGTGTAACTCGGCAGATTTTAGGGCGGCCGCCAAAATAAAACTCACTTTACAACATTTGAAACGATATGTTCTATGTCCCAAACAAAGGTCAGGGACGGGGAATATGCGAGGTCCAGCATTCCCAGCTCCTCTGTGGTCATCTGCCTGTCGATGGCGCAGGCAAATATATTGATGCGCATGGCGGCCTCGCGCTCGCCCATTATCTGAGCGCCGAGAATCACCTTGCTGTCCAAATCATAGACAATCTTGGCGGTGAGGTCGCTCGGAGGCGGGGCGGTATAGTAGGGAGAATGGCTCTGAGCCGTGACCATGGCGGTGCCGTAGTTCATGCCGTTCGCCTTTGCCTCTTTTTCGGAGACGCCTGTCTTGCCAAGCTCGATATCGAGAACGCGCAGCATATTTGAACCCATGGCTCTGTCAAAATGCACCTCAAGTCCCAAAAGCGCGTCGCCCACAAGGCGGCCCTGCTTATTGGCGTTGGAGCCAAGTGCGATATAGTCCTGCTTTTGAGTGATTTTGTTGTAGACAGTGGCGCAGTCGCCGGCGGCATACACGTCCTCGACGCCTGTTTCCATGGAGTCGTTGATGATTATGGCACCGTTGGGAAGCTTTTTGAAAAGGTCGTCGGGAACTATGTCCGTATTCGGTCTTACGCCGATTGCAAAGATGACCATGTCAACCCCGTACTTGCCCTTGGGGGTGACAATCCCGTTGACAAGCCCGTTTTCGCCGGTAATTTCTATGACGGTTTCGCTCATGTGCAGCTCTGCGCCGTTGTCGCTCAGGCATTTTTCCGCAGCCAATTGGAAGGGCTCGTCATATGCCGTCATGACGTGCTCCATCGTCTCAAAAAGCAGCACCTGCTTTTTCCTGCGGATTATGGACTCCGTCACCTCAAGCCCTATGAAGCCGCCGCCGATGACGGCAACGCGGCGAATGTCGTCGCGAAGCAGGGTGGCCTTAATGGCCTCCGCATCGGAGATTGTTTTGAGGACAAACACGTTTTCGAGGTCGCGCCCCTCAACGGGCGGGAATATTGCGCGGCTTCCGGACGCTATAAGCAGTTTATCATATTTTTGTTCAAACACAATACCATCGGCTAAATTGTGTACAGTGACGGATTTGTTTTTGACGTCTATGCCCGTGACCTCGTGTCCGGTTCTGAGGTCCACGCCGTCCTTGCGGAATTCCTCCGGGCTGCGCATTTTGACAAGCTCGATATCGTCGTTTACGCCGCTGATATAATATGGCAGACCGCAGGCACCATAGGAGACAATATTTGTTTTTTCAAATACGATAACCTTGCTGCCCTTGTCTTTTCTGACTATTCTGGCTGCGGCGCTCATGCCTGCCGCATCGCCGCCTATGACTACAATTGTCACTTGTTCTCTCCTCCCGAGAAATAATCTCAAGCATTTTTACAGATGGGATGGATAGCCGACGGGTTACGGCGCTCCATCCCATAGTTTTAAATCGGTATGTATGCGGTCAGATAAGCTCAAAGGCGGGCAGCGAGAAATTCTTTTTCTTGTCGTCCAGCCAAACGAGCTTGACGCGCTTGCCGCAGTCGGCGTCCTCCGGCTCGCAATTCACGAGCCAAGTGATGAAGCGCGGGCCCTCGTCAAGGTCAACGGTTGCCACGACGTAGGGGATATGTCCCTCAAAATCCGGCTGGAACGCCCTGCGGTAGACAATATAGGAATATATGGTGCCTGTCCCCTTCAGTTCCTCCCAGGTGTACGCCTCGCTGAGGCAGTCCGGGCAGATAAAGGCGGCGGGCCAACGGAATTTGCCGCAATCAGTGCATTTTTGCATCATGAATTTGTGCTCATCGTTGCAATACTTAAAGAAGGGTGCAATGTCGTAACTGATCTTTGGGAGTACGGGAAGATCGAATTCCATATCAGTCGCTCCTTTCAAGAATTAGGGTTTCGTGGCTTTGCAGGTAGGCGCCATTGTCGCTGCAAATGGTGAACTCCGGCATTACCGTGTTGGGCAGCACGCCCAGCTGTCTGGCGCCGCAGCGCCCCATCATCTGCATAACGCCCTCAACAACCGGCGTCATGCCCATGAAATAGCCTTCGGACAGCATGCCGCCCGAGGTGTTCAGAGGGAATTTCCCGCCCGGGCCCAAGTTTTCGGCGGTGAGGAATTCGGCGGATTTTTTCCTGTCAAAGAAGCCGTAGTCTGCGAGTGTGGCCTCCACGGTGTAGGTGAAGCAGTCATAGATTTGGGCGCAGCCGATGTCCTTGGGGCCGAGGCCCGCCATGGCGTAGGCCTTGCGGCTTGCCTCGCAGGCAGCGCTCTTGGGGTCGCCGGCAAACAGACGGTAGCCCGCATCGGGAACGTTTGCCTGACCGTAGCCGCGAATTGTGACCAGCGGGTTCTTGCCGATGGATTTTACATTATCTGCGGCGGAAATTATGATGGCGCGACCGCCGTCGGTCACGGGAGTGGTGTCGAAGATGCGGAACGGGTCGCACAGCATGGGCTGATTCAGATATTCCTCGGCAGTGACTGTTTTGGAATAGGAGGCCGCAAGCGGATTGAGGTTTGCCCAGCGTCTCTGTGCAATGACGATTTCCTTCCAGACGTCGGGGCCTGTACCGAATTCATACATCGCGCGTCTGGCGACCATTGCGTATTTTGCGAGGGTTGTTATGTCGCCGAAGGCGGCATATTCATCGGTGGGAGTTGTGCCGTCAAGCTCCTCTGCCCACTGGCGCTTGCCGCTCTTTGCGGTATCCGCATAGGTTATCAGGACATTTTTGCATACGCCCGTCTCCAAAAGTCCGATGGCATTGGCAAGCCATGTGCGGTAGCAATAAAATTCCTGACCGATTGCGGAGGGTCTCAGTCCGAGACGCTCGGGTATGTAGTTTGCGTTGTGGTAAACCTCTCCCGCAAGAGGGGAGAACCAACGGTACATGAGGACGCCGTCAATTTCCTCCTTGGGAATACCGGAATCCTTTATTGCGTTTGCGCAGGCTTCAAGATAAAGGCTCAACGATGTGCGACCGCTTACCTTGCCCTGAGCGGCATAACCCACGCCGGCGATGGCGTATTTGTTTCTAAGCTCTGTCGTGTCCAATTTATAGCGCTCCTTTCTGATTTGTCATTCCGCGAGATTGATAAATAATCTACAATTTAATTATATCCCGATATTCTTTATCTTCAATAAACAATTATTCTCAAATTGTTCCTTTTGATATGTGCACATTGTCGCGGCGCGAGAGCAATACCGCAATTTTGGCTTAAACTACTTGCGGCGTTTGCCGCCCAATCACGCGTGATTTGTATTGCCTGCCGAAATTAGACGGGCGTTTTTTGCATAATAGCGCGGCGGCGGCGCAAAATATGAGTGCCACAATCTTGCAATGGAGGAATTATAATGAGTAAACGCACTCGCTTAATTGTCAGCGCTGCGCTGCTGACCTTTGCCGTATGTCTGACCGCCGTCTCGCCCATGCTGTCGGCTCAGGCGCTGAACTCTGCACCGGTGGCGGAGAACATTGAGCTTCGCACCTTCCGCAACGTCTGCGTTGGAGGGCGGCTCTCCGCCGTCGACCCCGAAGGCGATTTGCTGACCTTCAGTATAACCACCCAGCCCGTAAAGGGCAGCATCGAGCTGACGGAGGACGGACGCTTTGTCTATTCGCCCGACGTGAACCGCAGGGGCCGCGACTACTTCGGCTTTAAGGCGACGGACGCAAACGGCAACGCCTCGCAGGAGGCGACCGTCATCATTCGGATTGAAAAACAAAAGGGCAATGTCTCTTATTCCGACATGGCGGGCGACGCCGCCGCCTATGCCGCAACCGCCGTCGCCGAGGCCGGCATTTTTACAGGCTCACGCCTCGGCGAGCTTTGGGTATTTGAGCCTACAAGAGCCGTCACGCGAGGCGAGTTTCTTGCCATGTGCATGATAATGCGCGGCGAGGAGATGCTCTCCGGCGTTCTCAGCACCGGCTTTAACGACGACGGCGACATCCCGATGTGGCAGAAGCCCTATGTTGCCACGGCGCTGATGGACGGGCTTGTCAGCGGCTACGTCTCCCCCGCCGGCGCGATATTCGACGCAAACGAATTTATAAGCTGCTCCGAGGCGGCCGTGCTGATGAATTCCGTGACGAAGCTGAGCGAGGTCGCCGATATTAGCTCCGAGGCCGCAGCTCCCGCCTGGGCGGAGCAGTCCGCGGCAAACCTCGCCGCCTGCGGGATGCTGCCCGACGGGCGCGGCTTCGACGAGTGCCTCACCCGAGCCGACGCCGCCCAAATGCTCGTCTCCGCCATGCTCGTTATTGACAAAAGATAAAAAAAGGTAGGGCAGGAAAAATCCTGCCCTACCTTTTAATAATTGCACATTTGATTAATCGGCTTTCAGGCGGTTTGCAAGCGCCTCGTCCGGTTCTGCCATGACGGTGGTTTGGTCGGTATATATCACCATGCCGGGGAGCGCGCCGGAGGGCTTTTTCACAAAGCGCACCTGCGTGTAATCGACGGCGGTTCTGCCGCCGCCCCGCGCCTGAGAAAACCACGCGGCGAGGGACGCCGCCTCTGTGATTGTCGTCTCATCCGGCTCCTCGCCGTTCAGGCGAACGATGACGTGTGAGCCGTGGACGGTCTTGGTGTGCAGCCAAAGGTCGGTTCTGCGGGCGGTTTTGAGGGTCAGCTCGTCGTTTTGGACGTTTGAGCGCCCGACAAGTATCTCGACGCCCGACGAGGACTTGAAGCGCATCGGCCCTCTTGGCTTTATTTTCTGCGGCTTGACGTTTTTGCGCGGCCTTATGACGCCCGTCTCCGTCAGCTCGCGGCGTATCTCGGCGACGTCGCGCTCGTTCTCCGCGCGGGAGAGCGCGTCCACGACGCTCTCAAGGTAGTCGAGCTGCTTCTCCCCCTCCGCTATGAGGGAGGTCAGGTGTTTTTCCGCTGTTGCGGCGCGCTTATAGTCCTTGTATGCCGCGGCGGCGTTCTGCTGCGGCGACTTCATGGGGTCGAGCGGGATGGAGCACTCCGGCGAGCCGTCGGCGTAATAGTCCTCGCAGACGAGCGCCCTGTCGCCCTTTTTGATTCGCCAAAGATTTGCCGTGACGAGGTCGCCTCTGCGGCGCAATGCGTCCCTGTCCGCCGAGGCCTTCAGCTCCTCGCGCTGCTGGGCGAGCTTTCGCGCCTGTCTGTCCCGGAGCGTGCGGACGTTTTTCATCGTCTCCGACGAGGCGCGGCGCATGCGCTCCGCCCTGTCACGCCCCGCATAGAAGGCGTCTAACAGGGAAGAAAAGTCCGAATAAACCTCCGACTGCGCCGAGGCGCCGTATTGGTTTATGCGCATGAAGGAGAAATCCGGCGACGCGCCCTCGGCGTTCACAAGCACCGGCGAAAACTCCCGCGCGGCGACGGTATCCCAAAGCGCGTCCATGGCGGCGGGCAGATTTTCGTCACAGCCCGCGCGGTAGACTATCTCGCGGGAAATAAGCGGCGCGAGGCCCGAAAAGACGGACATAAGGCGCTTTTCCGTCGGCACGGCGGCGTCCGACGCTGCCCAAAGTCTGCGTCGCTCGGCGGCGTCGGTCTCGTAAAAGCAGGGTCTTCCCTGCTCCTGCGGCAGCTTATAGAGCATACCCGGCAGCAGACGGCGATATGCCTCCTCGCCGAAGTCGAGACGGCGCAGGCAGTCGATTATCCGTCCGTCGGAGTCTATGAGTATCACGTTTGCGGCGCGGCCCATAAGCTCCACGGCAATGCGCTTGCTGCTCTCCTCGCCAAATTCATCGCGGCAGAAAAGGTCAAGGAAGACTATGCGCTCGTAGCCCGGCTGTGTGACGGCGTTTATCCTCGCGCCCACAAGGTGCTTGCGCAGCAGCATGCAGAACATCGGCGGGGCATCGGGGTTTTCCGGGCGCTGCTGCGTAAAATGCAGCCTTGCTCCGCCGGAGGCGACCGAGAGCAGCAGCCTGCGGTTTCCCTCGGAGGTATACAGCGAAAGGAGCAGCAAATCCCCTTCGGGCTGCTGCACCTTATCTATTCTCGCGCCGACGAGCGCCGGAGACAGCTCGGCTATGAGCGCCTTGAGGCATACCGCGTCAAGTGGCATTTGATTCCTCCGTAATTCCGTTAAAGAGCTCGCGCAGTCTGTCGTTCTCGCCGCGCAGATAGAGCCAGCCGAAAAGCGTCTCAAGCCCTGTGGAGGCGTGATACTGGGCGGTGTCCGCGCCCTTTGGCACGGAGTTCACGCGGGCGTTGCGTCCGCGTTTGTAGATGTCGTGCTCGGCATCGGTGAGCAGGGGCGCAATTTTCTGAGCCGCGAGCGCCTGAGCGGGAGCGCAGACGCGGGCAACCGTCTTTTTGTGGAGCTTCTCGACGGTAGTGACCCCGCTCTCGACCAAATATGTGCGCGTCATAAGCTCATAGACGCCGTCGCCGATGTGGGCGAGGCCGAGGGTGCTTATTGCGCCGATTTCAGCAGCTGTCATGTAATATCCTCATCATCCGTGTCAAATTCCATCTCTGTGGTAAAGCGCTCGGTGGGAGCCGTGCCGTGCACAAGCTGCATTTCCTGCCATTGCTGCTTGGTTATGAGCACCTGACGCGGCTTTGAGCCTTCAAAGGGGCCGACGACGCCGATTTCCTCCATTTGGTCCACAAGTCGCGCGGCGCGGGAATAGCCGAGCTTCAGCCTGCGCTGGAGCATGGAGACGCTGGCCTGCTTCGTCTCGAATATTACGTCCACCGCCTGCGGCAGCAGCTCGTCATAGCTACTTTGCGGCGCGGCGGGGGCGGCGTTATCGCCGTCGGAGGCGGCGGAGGCGTTTTTGTCCTCTGCGGCCTTTTCGATTTGGGCGAGTATTTCGTCGGAATAGTTCGCGGCGGCGCCCTGCTTTATGAAGTCAATGACGTCCTCGCGCTCCTCGTCGGAGACGTAGGCGCCCTGAATGCGCGTGGGCTTGCCGCTGCCAAGCGGGAAATAGAGCATATCGCCCATGCCGACCAGCTTCTCCGCGCCCTGCGCGTCAAGGATGATGCGCGATTCCATGGCGGAGGAGACGGCAAAGGCTATGCGGCTGGGTATATTTGCCTTCATAAGTCCCGTTATAACGTCCGCCGAGGGACGCTGTGTCGCTATGATGAGGTGCATTCCCGAGGCTCTGCCCATTTGGGCGACGCGGCAGACGCTCTCCTCCACGTCCTTGGCGGCGCAGAGCATGAGGTCTGCAAGCTCGTCCACCACGACGACGACCTGCGGCAGGGTCGGAAGGCCGTTTTTCTCCTGATAGGTGTTGTAGCCCGCAAGATTGCGGACGCCGACCTCCGAGAACAGGCGGTAGCGCTTGAGCATTTCCACAACAGCCCACTGGAGTGCTCCCGCCGCCTTTTTGGGGTCTGTGACCACGGGCACAAAGAGATGCGGGATGCCGTTATAGACGCCTAATTCGACCATTTTGGGGTCAATCATGATGAGGCGAACCTCGTCCGGCGTGGCCTTATAGAGGAGGCTCAAAAGCAGGGAGTTCAGGCAGACGGATTTGCCGCTGCCCGTGGTGCCCGCTATGAGCATGTGCGGAAGCTTTGCGATGTTGCCCGTTATGCAGTCGCCGCTAATGTCCTTGCCTATGGCGAAGGTCGTGGGCGACGCGGCGTTTTTGAAGGCGGGCGAGTCTATTATGTCCCGCAGGTAGACGATGCTTACCAATTTGTTTGGGACCTCAACGCCGACCGTGGAGATTTTGTCGGGTATCGGGGCAATGCGGACGCTTGTGACGCCGAGGGACAGGGCAAGGTCGCCGGAGAGGTTTGTGAGCTTTGCAAGCTTCACACCGGCGTCGAGCTCGATATCATAGCGCGTGACCGTCGGCCCTCTTGTCACTCCGACGATGTTTGCGGAGACGCCGAAGCTGTGAAGCGTCGTCTCAAGACGCTCGCGGTTCAGGGCTATCTCCTCCCTGCCGTCCACGGCGGAGGCCTGTCCCTTGCGGAGCAGGTCTATTGGCGGGAACTGATAGGAAGGGACTGTCTCCATGGCTTTTTCGACGGCCTCGACCACGGCGGCTTTCTCTGCCTCTATCTCGTCCTTTGTGACCTTGACGGCGACTTTTTCGACCGGCGGCATATGCATGGGGACGGGCGCGGGAGCAGGCTCCGGTTCGGGAGTTGGCTCCGGCTCGGCGGGGGCGGCGGGCTTTGCCTCGAACAGCTCGTCGGGCGTCTTGACGCGGGGCTTTTTGTTAAAAAAGCCGACTTTTTCTTCTTTGTAAACCGTCTCCTCCGGCTCGTCGTCAAGAGGGATGTCGATGACGGCGGGGGGCGTCGCAAGCTGCTTTGAGGGGCGGCGCGGCTGACGCTGGGGGTCGCTTCTCTGCGGGCTGAGAACCTCTGTCTCCGGCTCCGGCTCGGGGATGTACTCGGCGCGGCGACGGCCGGAAAACCATGCAATAAGCTTTGCGAAGGTGAGGTTCACGCTTATCATGAGCAGGAACAAAAATGCCGCCAAAAGCACGGGGAACGCGCCGTAGACGCTGAACATAGCCTCCAGTCCGAGCGACATCAGGCCGCAGAGGACGCCGCCGCAGAGCATGCTGCGCCCGTCGGCATAGAGGTCCTTGAGCAGCAGCAGAAAGCTGCCCTCAAAGCTGAAGTCGAGGCGGCAGAACAGCATGTGCGCCATAGCGCCCATGAGGAGCGGCAGCATAAGCGCCGACACCGTGCGGAGCAGGACGGGTCTGCCCTTGTGGAAGCCGAGGATATATGCGGAGAGCAGCAGCGCGGGGGGCAGCAGATAGAAGCCCCAGCCCAAGAGCGCCTTGAGGAAGCCGCAGAATATATTTATGAATATCGCGTCAATGTTGAAGTAGCCAAGGAGCGAGAATATGCCCAAAAATGCGCAGACCAAGGCTGCCACCTCGCGCCTTATGGGCTGCGGCTGACTTTTCTGCGGAGTCTTGCTCCGAGCTGTATTTGACGGCGTTGCAGTCTTTTTCTTTGCCCCCGATGCGGGTTTGCGGGGGCTTCCTGTAGTGTTTGCCATGCTCGCTACATTCCTTTCAGAAGACGAGGGAGAGTATTATTGTGAGTATGCCGACGCCCCAGCAGTAGTATGCGAAGCCGCCGAAACGCCCCTTATCGGCAATGCGCTTCACAAGGCCGATGGCGAATATGCCCGATACCATGGCGACGACCATACCGATTAGGTAGGCCGGCAAGAGGGTCACGTCTATCCCCTCCTGTATCGCCTTGACAAGGCTTAGGATGTTTGCACCGAGAACTGCGGGCAGAGAGAGCAGGAAGGAAAACTTCACTGCAAAGCTCCTGTTCAGTCCCGTGGCGAGACCCGCGGTTATGGTGGTTCCGCTGCGGGAAAGGCCGGGGATGATTGCGACCGCCTGACACACGCCGACCGTCAGAGCGTCTTTAATGCGCATGGTTTTTTCGGTCTTTTTGCCGGGGGACATTTTGTCGGAGACAAAGAGCAGGCCGCCGGTGAGCAGGAAGGCGACGCCGATGAAGCCGGATTTGTAGTAGAGCGGCTCGACGTAGTTGTTTATCGGGAGGACGAGCAGCAGCGGAAGCGTGGCGACGACAAGCATGAGAAAGAGCCTTGCCGCGGACATGCCGCGCTTGGCGTCCGTCGCAGAGGGGCGCACGGTGCCCTTAAGGAGGGCAAGAAGCTCTGTGACCATGTCGCTTATGTCGCGCCAATAGACAACGCAGATGGATATGAGCGTTCCGAAGTGCAGAAGCACGTCGAAAAACATATGGCCGCCCTCAAGCGCGGTCATACCAAAAAGGTTTTGGAGAATCGAGAGGTGCCCCGAGCTTGAAATCGGCAAAAATTCTGCTATTCCCTGCACGAGTCCGAGCAGGATAGCGGCCCATATAGTCAAATGAAATCCCTCCTCAGTCGGTCGGGAATTGGCATTATGTATACCTGATGGATTATAGTACCACATTTTTTCAAAAAGAACAAGTCGATATTACGGGCGGCAAAAAGCCGCCCGTAATTTGAGCTTATTGTTTCGCGTTGTATGCGGAGAGGACGCCCTTGTAGGTCATCCAGCAGTCGAACTTGGAGACGACCTCGAACGGCGCGTGCATAGAGAGCACGGGGACGCCTGCGTCGATGGTGTCGATGTCGCGGTTTGCCATGTGCATGGCGACTGTGCCGCCGCCGCCCTGGTCAACCTTGCCCAGCTCGCACATCTGCCAGACGACGGAATCCTGCTCGTAGATGCGGCGCAGATGGGCGACAAGCTCCGCCGATGCGTCGCTCGTGCCGGATTTTCCGCGCGCGCCGGTGAATTTGCAGAGGCCCATGCCGTAGTTTATTTTGGCGTCGTTGCGCTTCTCGGAGACCTCGGGGTAGTTGGGGTCAAATGCCGCCGTCACGTCTGCGGAGACGCAGAAGCTCTTTGAGAAGCACTCCTGAAGGCAGACGTCCTGAGCGGCGCAAAGCTCGCCGATAAAGCGCTCAAACGCCTGAGACTTCATGCCGGAGACGCCGTCGGAGCCTGTCTCTTCTTTGTCTGCAAGGATGCAGACGCAGGTGCGCTCCGGCTCCTTCACGTCCATGATGGCGCGAAGCTCGGCATAGGCGCAGACGCGGTCGTCGTGACCGTAGGCACCGATGAGGCTGCGGTCGAGGCCGATATCGCGCACGTCAAAGGCGGGCACGGCGGTCAGCTCCGCAGAGACAAAATCCTCCTCCGTGATGCCGTAGCTCTCAAAGAGGATGCTCATGACGGCGAGCTTGACTCTGTCCTTGCCGTCGTCGGCATAGGGAGCGCTGCCGATGAGGATATTGAGGCTCTCGCCGGAGATGGCCTCCGCCATGGTTTTTTTCATTTGGTCCTGAGCCAAATGCGGCAGCAGGTCCGTGATGACGAACTGGGGGTCGTCCTTATCGTGGCCTATGACCACATCGACGAGCGTCCCGTCCTTGAGCGCCACGACGCCGCGCAGCTCAAGAGGAATCGCCGTCCACTGATATTTTTTGATGCCGCCGTAGTAGTGGGTCTTGAAGAAGGCCATCTCGGAGTCCTCGTACAGCGGGAGCTGCTTGAGGTCAAGCTTGGGCGCGTCCACATGCGCGGCGGCGATGACGCAGCCTGCGTCCATGGGCTTTTGACCCATGACGGCGAGCATCAGAGCCTTGCCGCGGTTGTTGCAATAGATTTTGGAGCCTGTCGCGAGCGCCATTCCCGCCTCGTACTCGACAAAGCCTTCCTTCTCCGCAAGCGCTATCGCGTTACGGACTGCCTCGCGCTCGGTGCGCGAGTCGCTCAGATAGGACTTGTAGCCCTCGCAATATGTCTCTGCCAGCTTTACCTCGGCAGCGTCGATGAGGTCATAGCCGTTCTTCTGCTCATAGAAAAGCTCCTTGCGGTAGTCCCTTTCCTCTGTGTTCTTGTCTTCAATCTTTTTTGTTGCCATTTTTCAGTACCTCCATAAACGCGGTCTCGCAGAGAGCCGCAAATTCTTCCTTCGTCCCGCTGTTGCGCAGGACGGCGTCGCAATTTTCAATATAGAAATCGTCCGTTTTTTGGGCGTTTATGCGCTTTTCGGCGTATTCTCGGCTTATCCCCTCGCGCGACATTATGCGCGCGGCGCGTGTCTCGATATCGGCAGTTACGCCGAAGACCTTTGAGCAGCGCAGGGCGGTTTTGCTCTCTATGAGGGCAATGGCGTCGATGGCGGCGAGGGTTCCGCCGGCCATGGCGTGCGCGCGCAGCCTGCGCGTTATCTCATTGCCGACGTGCCTGTGGGTTATGGCGTTCAGCTCGGCGAGGGCGGAGGCGTCGGCAAAGACGACTTCTCCGATGGCCTTTCGGTCAAGCCTGCCGTCAGAGTATACCCTGCCGAAGCGGGCTTCAAGCTCTGCTTTAAGCTCCGCGCTCGTCTCCGTCAGCTCGTGGTAGACCTCGTCGCAGTCTATGGCGAGGGCGCCTAATTTTTCGAGCACCGCGAGCGCCGTCGTCTTGCCCGTGCCCGTGCCGCCGGTGACGCCTATGAGGGTCATGCCGGAAACCAAGGCGTCGGCTATCTCGTCCTGCGGAAGCGCGCCTTGGCGCAGGATGCGGTAGGGCGCAAAAGAGAGGTCGATTATGGTGGATTCCAGCCCTATGCCGCAGGGGCCGCCGTCGATAATGGCGTCAATTGCGCCGTCAAAATAGGCCATGACCTCCCCCGCCGTCTTGGGGCTTGGGGCAGACGAGGGATTGGCGGAGGGCGCGGCGAGCGGCAGCCCGCAGGAGCGCAAAAGCGCAAGCGTGAGCGGATGGTCCGGGCAGCGCAGGCCGATTGTGTCCCCCCCTGCGCGGGTGATATCCGGGACTATGGGCTTGGATTTGAGGACAATGGTGAGCGGCCCCGGCCAGAAGCGCTCCGCCAAAAGCCCTGCCTGCGGCGGCACGTCCTCGCAGTAGAGCGAAAATGCGCCGGCGTCCGGCACCATGAGGGAGAGCGGTTTTATCTCGGGTCTGCCCTTGACCTCGTATATCCTGTGGACTGCGTCCCTGTTTAATCCGTTTCCCGCGAGGCCGTATACCGTCTCCGTCGGGACGGCGACAAGCCCGCCGCGCTTTATTATGTCCGCCGCCTCAACGGGCTCTGCGGTCACAAGTGTTTGCAGCTTTGATTTTTCTTCCATTACTCGATGCCGGCTTTCATTTTTTCCGTTTGATCGGCTGTGACGAGGGCGTCGATAAGCTCATCGAGCGCGCCGTCCATTATCTGTTCGATTTTGTAGAGGGTGAGGCCGATGCGGTGGTCGGTGACGCGCCCCTGCGGGAAGTTATAGGTGCGTATGCGCTCGTTGCGCATACCGCTTCCGACCTGGCTCTTGCGCTCTGCGGCGAGCAGGGCGTTCTTGCGCTGCTCCTCCGCCTCGTAGAGACGGGAGCTGAGAATTTTCATCGCCCTGTCCTTGTTTTTGTATTGGCTGCGCTCGTCCTGGCACTCTACCACCGTGCCGGTGGGCAGATGGGTTATGCGTATGGCGCTCTCGGTCTTGTTGACGTGCTGACCGCCGGCGCCCGAGGCGCGGAAGGTGTCTATCTGAAGCTCGGAGGGATTGATTCGAAACTCGACCTCGTCCACCTCCGGCAGGACTGCCACGGTGACTGTGCTCGTGTGTATGCGGCCGCCCGCCTCCGTTTCCGGGACGCGCTGGACGCGGTGGACGCCCGACTCGAACTTGAGCCGCGAGTATGCGCCGTCGCCCTCGATGATGAAGCTGACTTCCTTGAAGCCGCCAAGCTCGGTGTCGTTAAGGTTGGCAATCTCGGTCTTCCAACGGCGGGACTCGGCATACATGGAGTACATGCGATAGAGCTTCGCCGCGAAAAGCGCAGATTCCTCTCCCCCGACGCCGCCGCGTATTTCGACGATTACGCCGCGCTCGTCGTTGGGATCGCGGGGCAGCAGCAGAAGCTTTATTTTTTGCTCCAGCGCCTCTGTCTCGCTCTTGGCTCTGTCGTATTCCTCGCGCGCCATCTCGCCAAGCTCGGGGTCCGTAAACAGCTCCTTTGCGCTGTCCATCTCCCGCTCGGCGGCGGCATAGGCCCTGTAGACCGTCACGATTGGCTGAAGCTCTTTTTGTTCCTTGGCAAGCTTCGCGTAGACCTCCGGGTCCGAATATACCTCCGGCTGAGCCATTCGGCTCTCGACGGCGGCGAATTTTTCTTCAATTTGCTTTAGCTTATCGAGCATCCGCTTATACCCCTTCGGCGCAACCTGTTGAATTGCAGAATAGTATTTTACCACGTCTGCATTATATTGTAAACAATACGTATTGCCAAAAGTGGTTTTGCGTGATAACATGGCGAACGTTTACTGAAACAGGAGGCATTTATGAAAGTTGCGCTGCTCTGCGTAGAAATATTTCTTTGCAGGATACTCGACGTGTCCTGCTGCACCATGCGTACGGTTCTGACGGTCAAGGAAAAAACAGCCCTCGCCGCGCTGGTCGGCTTTTTTGAGGCTTTTCTCTGGTTCGTCATCGTGCGTCAGGCGCTTAATTCCGAGGTCACGGGACTGCCCATCGCTCTCGCCTACGGCGGCGGCTTTGCGGCGGGCACCTTTGTCGGCGGCAAGCTCGCCATGCGGCTTATCCGCTCCAACGTCGTCATGGAGGTCGTCACCACCGGCAAGAACGACGAGCTTATCCACTCACTTCAGGGCGCCGGCTTTGCCGTCACCGTTGTGGATGCCCGCGCCACCGCCTACGGCCCCGAAAAATACCTGCTCCTCTCCGAAATCGGCGACCGCAGGCTCAAGGAATTCAAAACGCTCGTCTACACCCTCGACCCCAAGGCATTTATCATGGTTCAGGAGACAAAATACGTCTTCAACGGCTTCATGAGAAAAGGCGAATAAGCTTACATATCTGTAATGATACCCGCAAAACAGGCAAACAGCCGGCGCAGCGACCAAAACGGTCAATGCGCCGGCTGTTTTTTCAATGAATTGTTTTTTGATGCAAAGACGCTCCGCAGTAGTTTGGATTACTTCGCGTAGATGCTCACGATATTTTGGAGTATCTCGACGGCTTTGTCCATACCTTCGACGCTGATGTGCTCATAGGGGCCGTGGAAGCCGAAGCCGCCGGTGCCGAGATTGGGGCAGGGCAAGCCCTCCCACGAGAGCTGTGCGCCGTCCGTGCCGCCGCGTATGGGGCGCAGAATCGGCTCAACGCCCGCGGCGCGCGTGGCTTCTATTGCGTTATCGACGAGGTGGTAATAGCTCGGCCTGATTTTTTCCGCCATGTTGCGATATTGCTCGCGCAGTGCCACGCGCACGGTATTTGCGCCGTATTTTGCGTTCAGCAGCTTTTCGATGTGCATGAGCGTGTCCTTGCGCTGCTCGAATTTTGCGGCGTCGTGGTCGCGGACGATATAGCGCGTCTCTGATTTTTCGACGGTGCCGCTCATGGAGATGAGGTGGAAAAAGCCCTCGTAGCCCTCGGTATTTCGCGGCGTGTCGCCGGCGGGAAGCATGGCGTTGAACTCCATGGCCACAAGTCCCGCGTTCACCATGGCGTCCTTGGAGCTGCCGGGATGCAGATTGACGCCGCTGAAGGTGACCGTCGCTGCGCAGGCGTTAAAGTTTTCGAAGACGACCTCGCCCTCCTCCTCGCCGTCGAGGGTATAGGCAAAGTCCGCGCCGAGCTTCTTGAGGTCAAAGTGCGCCGTGCCGCAGCCGACCTCCTCGTCCGGCGTGAAGCAGACGGATATGCGCCCGTGGGGCGCGCTGTCGTCGATGAGTTTTTCAAGGAGGGTCATAATTTCGGCGATACCGGCCTTGTCGTCCGCGCCCAAAAGCGTTGTGCCGTCGGTGACGATGAGGGTGCGGCCCTTGAGACGCCTGAGGCTCGGGAACATGTTGTGCGTGAGCACCCTGCCGCTCGTGCCGAGGGGGACGTCCTCGCCGTCGTAGTTTTCGATTATGCGCGGCTTTACGTTCTCGCCGGAGAAATCCGGAGAGGTATCCATGTGCGCGATAAGGCCGAGGCAGGGCGCATTCTCCAGCCCCGCCGTCGCAGGCAGATGCGCGTAGACGTAGCAGCTGTCGCTGACCTCCACGTCGCTCACGCCGAGGGACAGCAGCTCCCCCGCCAATAGCCTTGCGAGGTCAAACTGACGCGCGGTGGTGGGCGACTCGCCGCTGTCCTCCGCGCTCGCGGTGCTGACCTCGGCATATCTTATAAGTCTCTCATATGCTTTCATTGCGTATCCTTCCCATATCCGATTTTCTTGATTATAACATATTCCGCAAAAAAACAAAGCCCCCCGGCGCGTATAAAATACGCCGAGAGGCTTTTTGCAGAGCAAGTCCCGGAGAATATCCGGTGCTTCGGGGTGCTTATTATCCCACGGTGACGCTGCCGTCCATGGCGACGGAGATTGCGGCGCCGTCGGTGACGTATTCGAGAAATTCCTCGCCCAGGCGGTCGATGACGGGCATTTCCGCGTCCGTCCAGTTGGCGGCGAGGATTGCGCCCGAGGCGGCGAGGCTGTCGATGCTCATGGAAAAGAGCATGCAGGCCGGCTGACGTCCGACGGAGCAGACCGTGAACAGCACCATGCCGCCCGTGGTGGAGCCTATCGTCTGCGGCAGGCAGAGTGCCTTGCCGGCGATGGGTTTTTTGTATAGCTCGGGGTTATTTTGGTCGCCGCACTTGAGCTTTTTGTCGCCGAACATCATCGGCATTTGGAGAGAGGCAAGCGTATTGAAGCCCGCGTGGGAGACAACAGCCTCCGCTGTGCATTCTCCGGCTATCACGGGGCGGCCCTTAAAGGTTTTCGCCATCACACTGCACCTCCGCTTATGATATTGAGTATTTCGCTCTCGGTATAGTACCTCGCGCTCGTGTAGGTGCGCAGCTTATTGGAGCAGGTTATGACCGGCTGCTTTGCGCAGAGGGGGTTGTTCATATACATCAGCGGGCAGATATAGGAGAGGATTACGCCGGTTTTCTCGAGCCTTATGGAGTCGTAGGTGGTCTTGAACTGTTTAATTACGGCGGGCGGCGCGGTGAAGACCGTCGGCACGGCGACCTTGCTCCTGCCGTTTGCCTTGAGTCCCGCTTCGACCCTGTCCGTCCAGCTCTTGAGCTGCTCCATGGTGAGGTGCGGGCAGCCGATAAAGCAGAGCTTCGGCGTGGCGTCCGGGTCCTTCCAGATGCAGGGATAGCCCGCCTTCACGCGCTCAAGCTCCGCGTCGTCGATGACGTAGACGGGCGCGCCCTCGCGGATAAGCGCCTCGCCCTGCTCGACTGCCTCGGGCGTGAGATTTTCGATGTGGTAAAGACCAACCGCGCCGTTGCTCGCCGTTGCCGCGCCGAAATCCTTGAGATAGGCGGTGTTTTCGTCGTTAAGCTCCGTGCCGAGCCATTTGTCGAGGCCCTTTATGTAGGGCACCTGCTCCATGACCTTCATGCCGATTGCGGAGCCAAGAAGCTGCGCCTCCGGCTTAGCGTCGGTTTTGACCTCGATTATCCAGTCTGCCTTGCGCCCGTCGTCCGTCAGGAAGCCGAAATATGGGGCGCAGCCCGCGATGGAGCCCATAATCTCGAGCATTCCCGAGTTGCGGTTGCAGCGCGCGCCGAGGACGCTGTTGGCGTAGACGACGGCGGAGGACTCCGCCCACGAGAGCACCTCGCCCTTCTCGGGCTTGTTGCCGACCTCGTCGAGGTAGCAGGCGCAGGTGAAGGCGTCCTTCCCCATCATGCCGAGGGCGTCAAGCTGCTTTTCGTACCTCGCCTGAAGGGGGTACATGATTTTCTTGAAAACTATGTCCTGCAGCAGGTTTGTCGGAACCTGCTTGTCCAGCGGCAGGGGGTCTGCGGAGAACTTCTGCTTTGAAACAGCGCCCGCCTCTATGAGCTTGTCATAGAGGTCATAGACGGGCTTCATGGCACCTATGCCGAAGCTGATGACGGTGTGACCGTATTTGCTCGTCACGGGTACCATTTTTTCCGCGCCGAAGGTCTCACCGTACATGACAAGGGATTTCATGACCTTTGCCATGACATCTCCCTGCGCTCCGTCCAGCATTGCCTGCTGCTCCGAGTTAAGTTGCATACTCAAACGATCGCCTCCTGTTAAAATGATGTTAGTGTTAAATAATTGACTATACTTGGTTTTAAACAGACCTCAGGGGATACCCGAGGCCTGTGATGTGCGGATTATTTGGAGTTAAAGATTTTGAAGATGCTGTCGAACGGGTCCTCCTCCGTGGGGGCGGGAGCGGGAAAATCGGAGGCAGTCGTGCTGACGGCTTTTTCGGAGGCGGCGGAATACAGCCCCTCCGGCGCTCTCTGTGCCGGCTTCTGCTGAGGTGCGGCCGCGGCGACGGAATCGACCGTCTTTGCTCTGCCGTCCTCAAAGCCCGTGGCTATGACGGTGACGCGGATTTCGTCCTCGAGAGTCTCGTCGAAGGTGGCACCGAAGATGATGTTGGCGTCCGGATGAGCGGCTTCCTGAACGAGGTTTGCGGCGGTCTCGACATCTTCAAGACCCATGTCCTCGGAGCCTGTGATGTTTATAAGTACTCCGTGCGCGCCGTTTATGGAGGTTTCCATGAGCGGGCTGGCGACGGCCATCTTTGCGGCTTCCTCCGCCTTGCCCTTGCCGACGGCATGTCCCACGCCCATGTGCGCAAAGCCCGCGTCCTTCATGATGGTGGTAACGTCGGCGAAGTCGAGGTTTATGAAGCCCGTATTTTTTATGAGGTCGGAGATGCTGGTGACTGCCTGACGCAGAACGTCATCCGCAATCTCGAAAGCGTTGGCGAGGGTGACCTTTTGGTCGGTGGCGTATTTCAGTCTGTCGTTGGGGATTATGAGGAGGGAGTCCACCTTGCCAAGGAGGGCGTTGATGCCCGAGAGTGCCTGGTCCATGCGGCGCTTGCCCTCGAACTTGAAGGGCTTCGTGACGACGCCGACGGTGAGGATGCCGGATTCGCGTGCGATATCGGCGACTATGGGAGCCGCGCCCGTGCCTGTGCCGCCGCCCATGCCGGCTGTGATGAAGACCATATCGGCGTCTTCAAAGCACTTTGCAAGCTCGTTGCGGTTTTCCTCGGCGCTCTTTTTGCCTATATCGGGGTCGGAGCCGGCGCCCTGTCCGTGGGTCAGCTTTTCGCCGATTTGGATTTTCTGGTCGGCGTTCGAGACCGCGAGGGCCTGCTTGTCCGTGTTGATTGAAATGAATTCGACGCCCTGAGAGCCGGACTTCACCATACGGTTAACTACGTTGTTTCCTGCGCCGCCTATGCCGACGACCTTAATCGTCACTACGTTCTCCGGGCCATTTTCTGCTTTATAAGACATTTCTTGTGCCTCCCTGTCATCTTTTGAAGGGCCTGTCGGCGCAGCCGGCCGGCCGTTATAGTCGCTTTTTTTCTTTTTACTCATGTTATATCATTTCCCCCGACTGGTCAACTATTTTTTGTTTCCAAAATGTAAATATACACGCCTCCGTTCGTCAAGCGGGGCTAAAATGCGCTTTATTGTCCACCGAGAGGTCGAGATCGATAAATCCGGTGTCGCCGGGGGCGAGCTGGGAGACTGCCGAGAGCAGCAAGCCGAACTTATATTCGGTGTTATCGTTCGCGCCGAGCTTGACGGTAAAGCGACCCTGAAAGTCGAAGGACGGGTTAAGCGCAGAGGAGATGTCTATCCATGTGACGTCCTGCGTCAGCCCTCGCCGTTCGATTTGGTTCAGCATATCCGCAAGATAGGCGACCTTGGGGTCATCCGCCTCGCCGGGGGCTATAAGCGCGCCGACCGAGGGGCTTATGGGGACCAAGCCGTCCACGCGGATGAAGGTTCCCTCCGTCTCCGCGTCTGCGGGGGTGAGGAGCTTGCAGTTTCTGTCGATGAGCCACGGCCCCGCCTCCGAGCTGACGCAGGCGATTGCGCTGCTCTCCGTTACCTCGATGGTGACACGGTTGGGGAGCGAGCGGGTTACCTCCGCCTCGGATATATAGGGCAGCTTGGAGTAGATGCGGGACACCGCCGCGGAGCGGTTGGTAAAGAAAAGGTTGTCGCCCTTTTCGATGCCGGCGGCGTCCATGATTTCCTCTGCCGTATAGAGGGAGTTGCCGCTGACCTCTATACGCGAGACGCGAAAAAACACGCTCATCCCAAAGACGAGGGCGGCGCATATTATGATGAAGGCTATGGGGGCATAGAGCGCCCCTCGCTTCTTTTTCTTCCTGCGCGGCTTTTGCCGCGGGGTATTCGGCATATGTATTACCTCTCTCGTTAAGGGTCGCAGATTATATCCGCGCCGAGAGCGCGGAGCTTGAGGTCAAAGTTCTCATAGCCTCTTGTGATGCGCTCGGGGTCTGTTATGTCCGTCGTCCCCTCGGCGGAGAGTCCGGCGATGATGAGCGCCGCGCCTCCGCGGAGATCCGGTGCCTCCGTCGGCGCGCCTGTGAGGCGGGTTACGCCGGTGACGACCGCCACGCGCCCCTCCGTGCGGATTTTGGCACCGAGGCGGAGCAGCTCCTGCACATAGCGGTAGCGGTTTGAGAAGACGTTTTCGATGAATACCGTTGTGCCCTGCGCCCTTAGGGAGGCGGCGACGAGCAGGGGCTGCGCATCCGTCGGGAAGCCGGGATACGGTGCCGTGATGACAGGCTCCGACGCCCGAAGGCGCCCCTCGCTTCTGAGTCTCACACTTCTGACGGTAGTGATTATATCACACCCGCAATCGGAAAGCGAGCGGGAAACTGCGGCAAAACGCCGCGGCTCAACCCCGCGCAGCTCCAAGTCTCCCCCCGTGGCGGCGGCGGCGCAAAGCATGGTGGAGGCAACTATGCGGTCGGGCATTATCCGATAGCCCACACGACTTTTGGGCTTAAATCCGCCGATGGTTACGGTGGAGCTGCCCGCGCCGTGAATCTCCGCGCCGAGCAGGGACAAAAACTCCTGCAGCTCCTCGATTTCCGGCTCTCTTGCGGCGTTTGTGATGACTGTTTCGCCCTTTGCCGCGCAGGCGGCGAGCATTGCGTTTTCCGTGGCGCCGACGCTCGGCGAAGGAAAGTCTATTCTTGCGCCCGTAAGACCCGACGAGCGGCAGATTATGTCGCCGCCGTCCTCGATTATCTCCGCACCGAGCGCGCGCAGGGCGAGCAGGTGCAGGTCAACGGGCCTCGGCCCCAGCTCACAGCCGCCGGGAAGCGAGAGCCGCGCCTCTCCGCAGCGGGCGAGCAGTGCGCCGAGGAAGATTACGGAGGAGCGCAGCTCACGCATCAGCTCATGCGGAATCTCCGCGTGTGAAAGCTGCGAGGAATCTATGGTCACCGCGTCGTCCGTTCTGTCGACCTTGCAGCCGAGCATGCGAAGTATCGCAATGGTTTTCTCCACGTCCCGAAGCCTCGGGACATTCAAAAGCTCCGTCTCGCAGGGCGCGAGGACGGAGGCCGCCATTATGGGCAGCACAGAGTTTTTTGAGCCCTGTACGGTGCTGCTGCCGCAGAGACGGTTTTCGCCGTTTATATGCCAAACGCTCATCGTTTTTCCCCCAAGAAACAAATTCACGCCATTCTATGCTCGCGGGGGGAAATATGTTAGTCGGCGGCAAGCTTCAGCACAAGCTCCGCCATGCGGTCGGCGGCGTCCGGAACGGCAAGGGAGCGCATGCTTGCGGACATCGCGGCAAGCTGCTCGGGGTGGCTCAAAAGCTCGGAGACTATGCCAAGCAGGCTGTCCGCCGTAAAATCCGGCTCGAGCAAAACCCGTGCTCCGCCGGCGTTTTCGAGGACGCGGGCGTTTTTCTCCTGATGGTTGTTTGTGACGTTCGGCGAGGGCACAAGGATTGCCGGCTTTGCCATGCCCGTGAGCTCCGCAAGTGTCGAAGCGCCGCCTCGGCAGAGGACAAGGTCTGCCGCCGCCATAACGCGCGGCATATCGTAGATGTAGTCGCGCACATCCATGCCGTGGGCGCGGTAATCCGGGCATTCCCTATCCAAAATCTCCGTCATGTGGGAATGTCCCGCCTTGCCGGCGGAATGGATGAGGTCAAAGAAGGAATTTCCGCAGGCGCGGACGATAAAGTCAGCCATTACGTCGTTCATGTGAGACGCGCCGAGGCTGCCCCAAACGGAGACGACGAGCGGCCTGTCCTCGGAGATGCCGAGCGCCCTTCTTGCGGCGGCTCTGTCCTCACGCAGAAAGTCCCCCAGTATGGGGGTGCCGGTGACGACGACCCTGTCGGAGTGTCGGTAATTCCCGCGGCTCTCCTCGAAGCCGACCATGATGGCGGAGACAACGTTCTCGAGCATCTTGGTTGTGAGCCCCGGGACGGCGTTTGACTCGTGCACGGCGGTGGGAACGGACAGCTCCGACGCCGCCTTGAGCACGGGATAGCAGACATAGCCGCCGGTGCCGATTGCGACGTCCGGCGCAAATTCGCGGATTATGCGCTTGGACTCGGCAATGGAAGCCGCGACGTTCTTCAGCGTGTGGAGATTGTGCATTATCTCCGAGGGCTTGAAGCTGCGGTGTATGTTTGTTATTTTGACGGTTTTTATCTCGTAGCCCGCGCGCGGCACCAAATCGGTCTCCATGCGCCCCTGAGCGCCGATAAACAGGAATTCCGAATCGGGCATCGCCTCGCGCAGCCTTCCCGCCACGGCGAGAGCGGGATTAATGTGGCCGGCCGTGCCTCCACAGGTGAAAAGAAATCGCATTGTGTTTCCTCCGTTTGTTTTTGCGTAAATGAGCTCTCCGCAGGTATCGGCTTACCCCGAGGACTTAGCGGGGATATCGCGCGAGGCGCTCAGAATTACGCCCATCTCGGCGAGCTGTATAAGCAGTGCCGTTCCGCCGTATGAGAAGAACGGCAGGGATATGCCCGTGCAGGGGATGAGGTTTGTGACGACAGAGACATTGAGGATGACCTGCATTGCCAAAAGCGTGGTGATTCCCGCCGTGACAAGGAAGCTGTATCTGTCCTTCATGTGCATTGCGAGCCAATAGCCGCGTATTATGAGAAGCGCAAAAAGCAGTAATATTGTGACTGCGCCGATAAAGCCAAGCTCCTCGCAGACGACGGAGAAGATAAAGTCGTTGTGCTCCTCCGGCAGATAGAGGTATTTTTGGCGGCTCTGCCCGAGGCCGAGGCCAAGAAGCCCGCCCGAGCCGATGGAGTAGAGCGACTGGACGATTTGGTAGCCGTCGCCCTGCATATAGGAGAAGGGGTCGCGCCATGTATTTATACGGTCGGACGCATAGGGGAAAAAGGTCATTATGATGGCCAGTGCGCCGCCGATTGCCGTCACGCCGCCCACAAACCAAATAAGCCGCGCGCCGCCGAGGTAGAGCATCACAGCGCCTATGGCGATGATGATTATACTGGCGGAAAAATGCGGCTCGAGTATGAGCAGACCGACGATTACAAGCAAAATGATTCCGAATGGCATTATGCCGTAGCGGAAGGTTTTCATCCTGCCCTTGTATTTGCATATCATTGCGGCAAAGTACATGATTACGGCAATTTTTGCAATCTCCGAGGGCTGAAAGGTCGTGAAGCCGAGGTCAATCCAGCGCTTTGCGCCGTTAATCTTGGAGCCGATAATCGGCACGGCGAGCAGGGTGACAAGCGCGACTATCATGATTATAGGGGAAATACGGCGGAAAAACGCCATAGGAAATTTCGATATTAGAAGCATTACGCCGATGCCGGCAGCGGCAAACAGGAGCTGGCGTATGAAGTAATAGGTTGCCTTATGCTGTGTTGCGTCGCTGTAATAGGCTCTGGCATAGCTCGCGGAGAGCACCATGACGACGCCGATTGTGAGCAGCAGCAGGGTTATGATGGCAAAGGGCAGGTCAAAGCCGCCGCGACCTATCGAGGAATCCTCGGTATAGTCCGCAAGCCTTGTGTCCTCATATTGCATAAGCCCACGCTCCTCTCAAAAAACGCCGTGTTAAAATCCGAAGCGCCCGTAGACGCCGATGAAGGCGATGACCGCGCCGACGAGGGAAACCCCCGTAAACAGCAGGAAAAGCTGCTTTTCCGTCCATTTTTTGCCCGACCAGCCGCCCATCTCAAGGTGATGGTGGAAGGGTGCCATTTTGAAGACACGCTTGCCGTGCGAGAGCTTGAAATAGCCGACCTGTATGACATCCGAAAGCGCCTCAAGTACATATATGACGCCGACAACGAGAATTATGAGCGGCATATCGTAGGTAAAGGCAAGTCCCGCGACGGCTCCGCCAAGAAACAGCGAGCCCGTGTCGCCCATAAACACCTTGGCGGGGTTAAAGTTATAGACAAGAAAGCCGAGCAGACCGCCAAGAAGTCCCGAGGCGAATATGCCGAGCGAGAGATATCGCTCGCCCCACAGGAAGGTCACGGCGACAAAAAACAGGCAGACCGGCATACTGGTGCCGGCGGCAAGGCCGTCCACGCCGTCCGTCAGGTTCACGGCGTTAACCGTGGCGACGATGGCGAAGGCGGCAAAGATGAAATACAGCGGCTCCGGCATTGGGAGCTGGGTATTGAAGAAGGGTATATAGAGGCTCGTGCCGACGTAGCCGAAGTGGCGCAGGAGATATATGAAGGCGACGGCGACGGCGAGCTGGAGGATGAATTTGCTTTTTGCCCTCAGGCCGAGGTTCTGTTTCTTTTTGAGCTTTTCCCAGTCGTCAAGAAAGCCGATGGCACCGAAGGCGATGGCAAACAGCAGGACGAGGATGTGTCCCCAGTCCCCCTCGAGCATTGAGCCGAAGCCGACTGTGAGAGAGACGACGACGCAGGCGGCGACGAACATAAGTCCGCCCATGGTGGGGGTGCCGGACTTTGACATGTGCCAAACGGGGCCGTCCTCCCGGATGGACTGACCCGCCTTTATCCTGCGGAGCCACGGCACCAAAAATGCCCCTACCCCCGTGGAAACAAGGAATGCTATTAAAAAAGCCAAAATGAGCTTTACCGTCATTGGTTGATCTTCCTTTTCTCAAGTATCTCCGCAACTATCTCGCGCTCGTCCATGTGGTGCTTGGTCTTGCCGACTATCTGATAGTCCTCGTGACCCTTGCCCGCGAGGATTATGAGGTCGCCGGCGCGGTGGTTTTCTATTGCCCACTCGATTGCCTGCGGGCGGCCCGTTATGACCTTGCGGTGGGTTTTTGTGCCCTTCATCCCCTCGACAATCTCGGAGATTATTGCCTCCGGCGCCTCTGTCCTTGGGTTGTCGGAGGTGACGATGACAAAATCGGCGTTATCGGCGGCGATGCGCCCCATCTTCGGGCGCTTTGTTCTGTCCCTGTCCCCGCCGCAGCCGAAAAGGACGACGACGCGGCCCTGAGCCACGGCGCGCATGGAGCGCAGGACATTTTCAAGCGCATCCGGCGTATGGGCGTAGTCGATGAGGATGGTATAGTCCCCGTCCGTCGGCACGACCTCCACCCTGCCCTTCACGCCCTTTGCGCTCGCCAGCGCTTCCGCGCACTGCGGGAGCGGGATGCCCAAAAGCGACGCACAGGCTATGACACCAAGGGCATTATAGACGGAAAAAAGTCCCGGTATGCCCAGACTCACCCGCTGCAGCTCGTTGCCGAGCAGCACGCAGAATTTGACGCCCGAGACGGAAAGGCGTATGTCCTTTGCGACAAGATTTGCCTCGTTGTGCTTCTCGGAGAAGGTGAAGACCGGGGAGCGCGACGACTCGCTCATGAAGCCCGACCAGTCGTCGTCAAGGTTCACGGCGCAGTGCTCGCACATGGGAAAGAGCTTTGCCTTTGCGCGGGCATAGTCCTCCATATCCTTGTGGAAATCGAGGTGGTCCTGCGTCAGATTGGTGAAGACGCCGACGGCAAATTTGATTCCCGCGACGCGCTCGAGCGCGAGCGAGTGGGAGGAAACCTCCATGACAACATGTGTACAGCCGGCTTCCGCCATTTGCCGAAAGAGCTTTTGCAGCTCGTAGGATTCCGGCGTCGTGCGCTCCGTCGGGAGCAGCTCGTCGCCTATCATGTTGCCGTTTGTGCCGACAAGCCCGACCTTTGCGCTCAGGCAGAACTCCAAAAGATGCTTCAGAAGCTGCGTCGTCGTCGTCTTGCCGTTTGTGCCGGTGACGCCTATGACGCAAAGCTCCGCCGAGGGGTCGCCGAAAAGATTGCGCGAGGCGAGCGCCAATGCCGCGCGGCTGTCCCGCACGAGGACATAGGGAATCTCCGCCTCGGGCGGCTGCTCGCATATGACGCAGACAGCGCCCTTCTCAAGAGCCGCGGGAATGTAGAGGTGGCCGTCTGCCTCAAAGCCGCGTATGGCGACGAACAGCCCATCGGGCTTGACGGCGCGGGAGTCGTAGAAGACGTCCGCAATTTCCGTCTCCGGCTGCGCGTGCATTTCAATTACATCAATATCCTTCAACAGGGCGATAAGTTTCATTATGAGCCTCCGTCTTAGTATATACCGAGGATAGCCGCGTCGTTTGTGACGAGCGTGACCTCCACTACCGTACCGTGTTCGACCTTGGTTCCCATTGGTATTGCCTGCGTCGATATGAGCTGCGTGGCCGCATTTGTGACCGAGCTGTCCGTTCGGATGAACAGGCCGTAATACGCCAAACGCTGCCGCGCTATGTCGTAGGGCAAATCGGTGAGATCGAGCATCTCCTCCATATCGCCCGAAGGCTCGGCGTCCGCATAGATTATGACCTCGCTGTTCGCGGCGATAATCGAGTTTGCCTTGGGAAGCTGATTTGTGACTGTGCCGCCGCTTCCGACAACGCGGCCGGACAGGCCGAACTTCGCAAGCGTTGCCTTAGCGGTTTCGAGGTCAAGTCCGACTATGCTCGGCACGGATTTGTCAAGGAACTTTTCCTCGTTTTCGGTGTATTGGGGTTCGATGCCCATATAGGGCAGTATATCGGCGAACATTCTGCCGACCACGGGCGCCGCCATCTGACCTCCGCTGACATAGACCGTGCTGGACTGCGGATTGTCAAGCAGGACGAGAATCGCTATCTCGGGCTTATCCGCCGGCGCGAAGCCGATAAAGGAGACGATATATTCTTTTTTGCCCGTCTCGACGAGCAGGCTGACTTTTTCGGAGGTGCCGGTCTTGCCGCCGATGCGGTAGCCCGCGACATAGGCGTTCTTGCCCGTCCCCTCGACAGGGTCGCCGACGACCTTTTCGAGTATCTTGCAGACCTCTGTGCTCGTCTCCTTGCTTATGACCTTGCGCACGAGTGTCGGCTCCGTCTCCTCGACGAGCTTGCCGTCGGTATCGGTGACTTTTTCGACGATATAGGGTTTCATCAGATTTCCGCCGTTGACGCAGGCGGAGACGGCTGTTATGAGCTGAAGCGGGGTTATCGTGAAGGTCTGACCGAAGGACGCCGCCGCAAGCTGGGAGAGGTTATCTTTTTTTGTGAAGACGTTCTCGCTCCACCAAATGCTGCCGCTCTCTCCCGAGAGGTCAATGCCCGTTTTGGCGGACAGGGGCGCATCCTTGTTTTGACTGCGGGTCAGGAAGCCGAAGCCCTCGGCGTATTCGTAGAATTTCTCGGCACCGACCTTCAGGCCCATATCCATGAGCGCAACGTTGCAGGAATGCTGAATTGCTTGGGTGAGGGTCTGCGAGCCGTGTCCACCCGTCTTCCAGCAGCTTCGAGGCTTGGTGTCACCCGTAACCAGTCGGCTTCCGCCGCAGTAAAAGCTGTCGCTTTCCTTGACGACGCCCTCGTTCAGTGCCATGGCAAGCGTGATTATCTTGAAGGTGGAGCCCGGGTCATAGGTGTCCGAGAGAGCCTTATTGCGCCACTGGAGCTGCTGGGCCTGAGCGTAGAGGAGGTCGTATTGTTCCTCTGTCTGCGCCTCTTCTTCGATATCTGCAAGCGCCGATTCGGAGATGGTTTGGTAGTCGTTGAGGTCAAAGTCGCCCATTGAGGACATTGCAAGTATAGCACCTGTGTCAACATCCATGACTATTGCGGCGGCACCGTTTTTGATGTCGTAGTCCGCAATCGCCTGTGCCAAATGCTTCTCCGCGAAGTATTGAATCGCGGCATCAAGGGTCACGGTGATATCATCGCCGTCTTTGGCGTCGTAGTAGCCCTCAAAGTTTGAATAGAGCATCTCGGTGCCGGCCCCCGTGGTGGAGCGGATGGTCTTGCCCGCTGCGCCTTCAAGGACAGAATTGTATTTGCTCTCCAAGCCGGACAGACCGTAGTTGTCCGTACCGACGAAGCCTATGACGTGGGCGGCGAGGCTCCCGTAGGGGTAATAGCGCTTGGAGTCCGTCTGGAGCTTGACGCCCTTCAGGTCGTTTGTTTTTTTGAATTCGCGCACCTGGTCGGCTATCGGCTGCTCGACCTTTCGGGCGACGGTCTTATACCACGAGCTTGTGTCCGCCGTCATATCGAGTATCTTGGCGTAGTCCACGCCGAGAATTTCGGAGAGGCCGGCGGCAATGAGGCGCGGGTCTTCCCCGTATTGTTCTATCTCGTGCGGGCTGATGTAAATCGTGTCCACCGTGGCGCTCATGGCGAGGATTTTGCCGGTTCTGTCGTAGATGGCGCCTCGTGAGGCGGAGACGGTCGTCTCTCTCACCTGCTGGTCGATGGCGGCGGCTTCATACTCGTCGTGCTTGATAATCTGTATTTGGTAGAGCTTTGCAGCCAGTACTATAAATGCAACTATGCCGCACACGATCACAAGAGACAGTGTGCGGCGAAGCATTGTTTTGTTGGGTCCCGCAAATCCGGGACGGTCCTCGGTCTTATGGGACATATCGTTCTCCTTGAAAAAAGCCCGGGCAAATTCCCTGTATGGAATTTTACTGTTATCCCCTGTGGAAATATTCCCCTATCGAGGAAAGAAAATCGCCGACCTTGTCCACAAAGCTGACATCCGCCCCGGTTTCGCCAAGAACAACGGCTCTGTCCTCTGCGCTGCCGGTGATGTAGTGGAGCTGGTCGCTGCGTGGCTTTTGCATTCCAAGGGTGTTTACTGCGTAGTCCTCTATCTCGGTCATGTTGAAGGTGCTCTCATGAGCGATAAGGAGTTTTGTGTTTGTCTCCTGAAGCTCGGCGAGGCTCTGCTCCAGCGCGACGCATTGGTCGGAGGCCTTGGTGAGCTGGACTCTCGCAAGCAGGGAAAAAATCAAGAGCACGGCGGCAATGGCGCAGCCAATGAAAGCCACGGGCGAGACTGTCTGTGCCGACGCGACGCTGCCGGCGGCGGAGACGACCTCCTCCGAAAGCTCGGGTGCCGCGGGAATATCGAGCGGAACGCCATAGCTGTATTCCGGATAAAGCTCGGGATTGCCGAGGTCATAGGCGAGACTGCCGCGAACGGCACCGGGTCTGTTTTTAATCTCCGATTTTGTCTTCATGACATTATAACCCCTTTCGCCCGGAAACACAATACCTTGTGTCGCCGCTTAAACATGTTCCGCAACCCGTAGCTTGGCGCTTCGGGCACGCGGATTCGTCTCAAGCTCCTCCCCGGTTGCGGTTACGGGCTTTCTTGTGACGCTTTTGAGCGTCCTGACAAACCCGCAGGTGCATACCGGGGCCTCTCTCGGGCAGGTACAGCCTTTTTCCCGCGCCTGAATGGCGTTTTTGACTATGCGGTCCTCAAGAGAGTGGAAACTGATGACGGCAAGTCTGCCGCCGGGTGCAAGGCAATCCGGTGCCCGCTCCATCATGGAGGAGACTGCGGAAAGCTCGTCGTTTACGGCGATTCTTATCGCCTGGAAGCTGCGCTTTGCCGGGTGCTGCTTCTCTCGAAGCGCGGCAGCGGGCATGGCGCTTTTTATGACATCCACCAACTCAAGGGTGGTTTGAATCTCTTTTTCGGCGCGGCGCGCGACGATTGCCGCCGCTATGCGCGGGGAAAAACGTTCCTCGCCGAAGTCCCAGAATATTCGCCTGAGTTTTTCCTCCGGCCAGTGGTTCACTATGAACCATGCGTCGACCTTATCCGTGCCGTCCATGCGCATATCGAGCGGCGCGTCGGTCATATATGAGAAGCCCCGCTCGGATTCGTCAAGCTGAGGCGAGGACACGCCGAGGTCAAACAGCATTCCCGAGACGCCCGAGACGCCGAGGTCTGCGAGTATATCGGCGACGTCGCGGAAATTGCCGTGGACGACCGTCAGCCTGTCTTTATACGGCGAGAGGCGCTCCCCCGCGCGTTCGACGGCGACGAGGTCGCGGTCAATGGCGATAAGCCGTCCCGTAGTGAGGCGGCGAAGTATCTCCTCCGAGTGCCCGCCCATGCCGAGGGTGCCGTCCACATAGACGCCGTCCGGCTTTATATTCAGATAATCTATGCACTCCGTCAGGAGCACGGGAAGATGTCCGTTCATCAGAACTCCAATTCTTCCATGACCGCCGCGATATTTTCGGGCGTGGTCTCTGCCTCGTGTATCGGAGCCCAGCTGTCGCTGTCCCAAAACTCGGCGTGATTGTTGCAGCCTATCACCGCGACGCTCTTGGAAAGCCCCGCGAAATCGCGCAGATTCTGCGGCAGCAGTATGCGCCCCTGCGTGTCCGGCTCGCACTTGGCGGCATAGGCGAAAAGCGGGCGCATCTTGCGCTGCTTAACATAGGGCATCGCGTCCACCTTATCCGAAAACTCGCGCCAGCTCTCCGCGCTGTAGGCGGAAAGGCACTTGTCCATGGAAACGGTGACATAAAACACATCGCCCAGTTCATCACGCAGGCGCGAGGGTATGAAAAGTCGGCCCTTTGCATCGAGAGAATGCTGATATTCACCTGTCACAGTCCGCCGCCCCCATTTCCCCTGCAAAGCCCGTAAACGGGAGTTTCTCCACGTCACGGCAAAACAGTGGGAAATATATACACTTTCCACCACTTCGCTCCACTTTGCTGTGCTCATTATATAAATGGAAGTCTAAAAAAGCAAGAGGTATTTTTATAAAAAATGATGATTTTTCCCGAGTCTTCGCGTATCTTCGCGCCCTACTGTGACCTGTGCGCACAAAATGAAGCGCCCGCCGATGAACGGCGGGCGCTTTGTGTCTATATGTTGTGGCTTGGGCAGTATCACGGATGATTTAATTTACTTAAAATCATCCTCGCTCATAGTCTCGATTCGTTGTGCGGGACGGGCGGCGGCTGAGGCGGATATGCCTGCGGCACCGCGAAAACGGCCACGGGACTGGTGTATTTCGTCCAGCGCGGCGGTGACTGCTTCTTCGGTACGGCGAAGGGCGTCGTCAACGTATTCGTTGGCGACACGGCGCAGCTCGCGGGATTTGTTGTCGGCGTTCGTCATAAGCTCGTTTGCGCGGGCGCGGGAGATGCGGACGATTTCCTGTTCCTCCACCATGGCGCGGGCTTTTTCCTCTGCCAAACGGCGGACGGACTCCGCCTCTCGCTTGGCGTTGCCGATGAATTCGTCTCTCGCGGAGACGAGGCGCTTTGCCTCCGACAGCTCGACGGGGAGCTGGGCTTTGATTTCTTCAAGGAGATTAAGGACTTTATCGCGTTCCACGATGCATTTGTCGTTTCCGAGGGGGACTCCCCATGCCTCCGAGACCATTGTGTAGAGAAGCTCGAGCAGCTCCATTACTTCGCTTCCGTTATCCATTGCCCTTCCTCCATGTACTTGCTTTATTCACCACGGTTGCGAGTATCTCACGGGGGACAAAATCCGAAAGGTCTGCACCGTAGGCGGCCATTTCTTTGACGATAGACGAACTGAGGAATGTATATTTCTCACTGGAGGTAAGGAACATTGTCTCGAGAGACGGATTCATTTTTTTGTTTATCAGGGCCATTTGGAATTCGTTTTCGAAGTCCATATTTTCACGCAGGCCCTTGACTATCACGGGATTGTCGAATTTTTTCGCATATTCCGCCAGGAGCCCGTCGTGGCACTCTACTCTGACGTTGCGGAAGCGCTTGCAGACGCGTCTTGCCAGCTCCTGCCGCTCATCTATTGTGAACATTGGGGAATGCTTGTCCGAGTTTACCATTATGACGACAACGACTTTTTCGAAGATGTTTGAGGTGCGGCGAATGATATTGAGGTGTCCGAGGGTCATTGGGTCAAAGCTGCCCGGGCAAATAGCGATACTCATTTGTTTGTTTCCTTTATATAGACCGTTATTTTTATCTTGCCGTAGTTGCGCTCGAGAGTCTTGACATATGGCTCTGCCAACTCGGGCATCGACTTTTCTCGAGGGCTTTCGCAGATAATTATACCACCATCGGACAATATGTCAACATTTCTGATTCTTTTAAGGGCAGATTCAAGCAGACCGGAATCATAGGGCGGATCAAGCAGGATTAGGTCGAACCTTCCGCAGCGGTCGATATAGCCTATGGAGTCCGTCTGCTCCACCCGCGCCTCAAAGCCGCAGAGGGCAAGATTCTCCCGAACGAGCTTGACAGACTCGCGGCTCTCGTCCGCAAAGACGACCTCCGCCGCCCCGCGTGACAGCGCCTCCACTCCCATTTGACCGGTGCCGGCAAACAGGTCGAGGACGCGTCTGCCCTCGATGTCGTATTGTATGATGTTGAAAACAGCCTCCTTGATCATATCGGAGGTGGGACGGATGTCCAGCCCCTTTGGCTCCTTCAGCTTGCGGCCTCTGACGCTGCCTGTTATTACTCGCATGTTCATTACTCCTTCTTGGGGCATTCGCCCGGACTTTGGGGGTGATAGTGGTCGTATACGGCGCGCGCCGTGTTTTTCGGGACGGCGGCGCACAGTTCCTCAAGGTTTGCGGCTTTTATCGCCTTAATGGTCTTGAAATGCTCCAAAAGCTGCTCGCGTCGCCTGTCTCCCACGCCGGGGATGTCGTCAAGACCGGAATGCATATGCGCCGAGCGCAGGGAGCGCTGATATTCGATGGCAAAGCGGTGCGTCTCCTCCTGTATGGTGCCGACGAGGGCGAACACGGCGGGATTGCCGGATATGCCTATCTCCTCGCCGGAGGGCGAAACGAGCGCGCGCGTGCGGTGGCGGTCGTCCTTTACCATGCCGAAGACGGGTACCGAGACGCCCAGCTCGCGAAGAATTCCGAGCGCTGCGTCCGCGTGCGTCGCGCCGCCGTCAATCAGCAGAAGGTCCGGCATGTCGGCGAACTTGGCGTCGCCGTCCGCAAGCCTTTGGAAGCGCCTTGAGACGGCCTCCCGCATCGAGGCGTAGTCGTCCTGCTCCAAGACGTCCTTCATGCGGAATTTGCGGTAGTCGCGCTTGAGCGGCCTGCCGCGCAGGAACACCGTCATGGCGGCGACTATTCCCTCCCCGCCGAGGTTTGAGACGTCAAAGGCCTCTATCCGCTCGGGCGGAGCGGGCAGCCCGAGGGTTTTTTGAAGCCACTCGAGGGTCTTGAGATTTTTTTGGTGTGCCGTCGCCGCGCGCTCGCTCTCCTCGCGGGCGTTCGTCATGGCGGCCTCCGTGAGGCGCAGCCTGTCGCCGCGCTTCGGCGTCTCCACCGCGACTTTTCTTCCCGCCGCCTCGGAAAAGAGCTGCGAAAGCGGCTCCGTGTCCTCGGTCTCCACGGGCAGGAGAATGAACTTAGGCCATGAGCCGCGCTCGGCGTAATACTGGCGCACGAGGCCGGAAACGGCTTCCGCGTCCTCCTCAAGAGGCTCGTCCATCAGCTCGAAGTCCTTGCCTGCCAAATCCCCGTCGATGAAATGCAGCACCGAGAAGCAGGTTTTGGCGCCTCTGTTGAAGCCGATTGCGTCCGTGTCCGCGTAGACGGCGGAGATGACGCGCTGGCGGTTGGCAAGCCCCTCCACAGAGCGGATGCGGTCACGCAGAGATGCGGCAAGCTCAAAGCGCAGTGACTCCGACGCCGCTTCCATGCGCTCCGACAGCTCGGCGACGAGCTTTTTCGTCTCGCCTCCGATGATAAGCTCCGCCTCGCGCATGGCGGCGCGATATTCCTCCGCGCTCGCGTCCTTCATGCACCAGCCGGCGCAGCTGCCCATGTGGTAGTTGAGGCAGGGGCGCGCCTTGCCGATGTCGCGCGGGAATTTTCTTGAGCAGGTGGGCAGAAGGAGCGTCTTGCAGATGGTGTCGATGATATCGCCCGACATGCCGCGCCCGCCATAGGGGCCGAAATATCGTGCGCCGTCCTTTGCCGTCTTGTTGACAAGCGTGAAGGACGGGTATTCGCTCTTTACGTCGAGACGAATGAAGGGATAGCCCTTGTCGTCCTTCAGCAGGATGTTGTAGTGGGGTCTGTGGCGCTTTATGAGGGAGTTTTCCAGCACCAGCGCCTCGAACTCGGAGGAGGCGACGATGACGTCGAAGCGCGCGACCTTCTCGACCATGGCGGCGACCTTTGGCAGATGCTCACCGCGAAAATAGCTCGAGACGCGGTTTTTGAGCGCCTTGGCCTTGCCGACATAGATGACCTCTTCCGCCGCGTCGCGCATGATGTACACGCCCGGCAGCAGCGGCAGTCTGTTGGCTTTTTCGCGCAGCTCATCCATCAGGTTGCGGCCTCCGTCGCCGCGATTTTTTTCGCGGCTCTGTCGTTGTATATGCACCAGAGCGAAATTGTGGCGATTACAACCGCTCCGCCGACGAGCGCCATTGTTCCCGGTGCCTCGCCGTCAAACAAAAACACCCAGACGGGATTCAGAAGCGGCTCCAGTGCGCCCAAGAGCGAGCAGGCAAGCGGGGGGCAATACTCCGCCGCCGTCGCGAGCAGGACATAGGGGATGCCGAGCTGCACCACGCCGAGTATGACGATATAGAGGAGCGGCAGCGCCGTAAGCTCCGGCTTTGTTATGAAGATAAAGGGCAGGGACACGATGAAGGTAAGGGCATTTGCTATGACTATCGCCGAGAGCCGCCCGTCCTCTTGAGAGGTGCCGAGGCTGATGTAGTAGCAGGCGAAGGCGACGCCCGCGCCGAGCGCTACAAGGTTCCCGAAAAGACTGCCCGCCTCAAGCTTGTCGAAGAAAAAGAGCGAAATTCCGAAGAGGGTGACAAGCACGGTTATTATGTCCGCTTTCGTAAAGCGTTTACCCAAGAATACGGCGGAAATAAGCATAATGAACACCGGCGCGGTGAATTGAAGGACAATCGCGTTCGCGGCGGTGGTGAGCTTATTTGCGCAGACAAACAGCGTCATCGTGAGCCAAAGCGCCACGCCCGCCAAAAAGCTGCGTTTGTTAACGACGAGCTTCATGCCCCGGATGCGCATATATGAAAACGCAACAAGCCCCGCCGTCAGGCTGCGCAGGCCTGCGATGACGAAGCTGTTCCAGGGTATCATTTTTATAAAAATGCCGGCGATGCTCCAAAGTGCCGCGCAGACGAGCACCTTGATTATCGCGGCATTTTTTTGTTTTTGAGTTATTTCCATATTTGTGTCTCCCATATAAGCTAAGGCGCGGACGTGTCCTCACGCCCACGCGGCAGACTGTCGAAAAAGCGGTATCCACGGGATAAACACGGGGGAAAGCTTGAAAACGGGGGCGAAAGCCCCCTTTTCATTTTGAATCCCGCGGCAGTGTTGCTTCAGCTTTATAAAAAATGTTTCTTATAAAGCTGAAGCGGGGGCGTGTCCTCACGCCCCCGCCGGATTGTTTGCTTGCTTATTCGGAGAAATCCGAAGCTATCAGCTCGGAAAGCGTATCGATAGCCATGCTCTCATCAGCGCCGTCAGCTACGATATTGACGGAAGTGCCCTTGACGATTCCAAGCGAAAGGACGCCCAGAAGGCTCTTGGCATTCACACGACGGTCTTCCTTTTCGATCCAGATGCTGCTCTTAAATTCGTTGGCCTTCTGAATGAAAAATGTCGCGGGCCTCGCATGGAGACCGACCTGATTGTTTATGATTACTTCTTTAGATATCATTGAAGCCACTCCTTCCACAACCCTTTGTGCATTATATACCATAGCAAATTTCGGGTTAAACGTCAACACATTTCGCCCGATTTGTGTTTTTGCACAGGCATTTGCCCGTGCTCCCGCCGGTTTTATTTCAGTTCTACAACGGTCACTCCCGTTTCGCCCTCGCCATAGCGCCCCAGTCGGAAGCTCTTGACGAATTTGTTGCGCCGCAGATTTTCCTGCACGGCTTTTCTGAGCGCTCCGGTACCCTTTCCGTGGATTATCATGACCGTCTCAAGCTTTGCCATTGAGGCGCCGTCGATGTAGTGCTCGAGCACCGGAATGGCGTCGAGAGTCTCCATGCCGCGCAGGTCAAGCTCGGTGGACATTGCCGCCTCGCGCAGACCCGTGCTGTAGGAAACGGCGGCGCTTTCCTTTTTTTTGGCGCTCTCGACGACGCAGACCTCGCTCTGCTTTTGCGAGAGCTTCAGGACGCCGGCAAGGAGCTTCAGCGTCCCGTCTCTCTCGACGGAGACCACCTGCGCCTTGACGCCCATGGAGATTATCTCGACCGTGTCCCCCGCGACGGCGGGACGGCCCGGCTTTTTCGGTTCCTGAGGCACCTGCGCCTTTTCGGAGAATTTTCCCTCCGCCTCGTTCAGCCTGCGGCGCAGCTCGGCCCTCGCCTCATTCGCGGCTCTGTGGTCCTCGTCCTCGCTCAGGCGCTCGCGCATCTCGTCAAGCTCCGCAAAGGTTGCCTCCGCCGTCTCCCTCGCCTCGGCGACGAGACGCGCGGCGTCGCGCCTGGCCTTCTCCCCCGCCTTGTCAAGGCGCATGGAAAGCTCTATGCGGAGATTTGCCGACTGGCGGCGGTTTTCCTCCGCCTCTCTGAGCTTATGCTGTGTCTCCTCCCTGTCGCGCTCGAGCGCCTGACGCACCTGCTCAAGCTTCTCGATTGTCGCCTCAAAGCTTGCGCTCTCGACGCCTACGCGGCTTTTGGCGTCCTCCACGACCTCCTCCGGCAGACCGAGCCTGCGGGATATGGCAAAGGCGTTTGACTTGCCCGGTATGCCGACAAGCAGCCTATAGGTGGGGCGCAGGGTGGTCACGTCAAATTCGCAGGAGGCGTTCATGACGCCCTTTGCCGTGGTGGCGTAGACCTTCAGCTCCGCGTAGTGGGTTGTCGCCGCTATGATGGCTCCGCGCTGACGCGCGTATTCTATGACGGCGATGGCGATGGCAGCGCCCTCCGTGGGGTCTGTGCCCGCGCCAAGCTCGTCGAAAAGTATGAGCGAGCCTTCGCCGCACTCGGCGAGTATGCGGACTATATTGGTCATGTGCGAGGAAAATGTGGAGAGGTTTTGTTCTATGCTCTGTTCGTCGCCGATGTCCGCCATGACGCCGTGCAGAACGGGGACGGCGCTGCCGTCCGCCGCGGGGATGTGCAGTCCGCAGGCCGCCATGACGCAGAGCAGACCGATGGTCTTGAGGGTGACGGTCTTGCCGCCGGTATTGGGGCCGGTTATGACAAGCGTGTCGTAGTCCGCGCCCAGCTCGAGGTCGATTGGCACAGCCTTCGCCTGATCGAGCAGCGGGTGTCTCGCGCGGCGCAGGCGCACGCAGCTCTCCGTCAGCTCCGGCTCTATGCCGTCAAGCTTATATGAGAGCTTTGCCTTGGCAAAGATGAGGTCGAGCGCCGCAAGGACGGAGAAATCGCTGCCTATATCGAGCGCGTGCTCGGCGCAGTCGGCGGAAAGCTCGGCAAGTATGCGCTCTACCTCCGCCTTTTCCTTGGCGCGCAGCTCGCGAAGCTCGTTATTCGCCTTCACCGCGCCCATAGGCTCTATGAAAAGCGTCGCACCCGAGGAGGAGACGTCGTGCACAAGTCCCGGCACGGAGTTCTTGCACTCTGCCTTTACGGGGACGACAAAGCGCTCGGAGCGCGTGGTGATGATTGGGTCCTGAAGCGCCTTTGCGTAGGAGGGCGAGGAGATTATTTTTTGGAGCGCCTCTCTCACACGAGCGGAGGCGGCTCTGATAAGCCTGCGGATAGACGCCAGCTCCGGGCTTGCGGAATCCGTCAGCTCGTCCTCGCCGGCGATGGAGGTTGTTATCTTGTCCTCAAGGAATTTGTTGGTTTGGAGCGAGGCAAAGAGGTAGTCGATGCAGCTGCGCTGAGCGCCCCTGTCGCCCTCGGAATAGGCTCTTGCCCCGCGTGCGGCGCAGAGGACGGAGGCGATTTCCAGCAGCTCACGCGTGTTGAGCGTGCCGCCCATGTCGGCGCGGGAGAGCGACGGGCGCACGTCCTTCAGACCCGAAAACGACGGGCTGCCGCGCGTCACCATCATGCTTCTTGCGGCGCTTGTCTCTCCGAGCCGTTTTTTTACCTCTGATGCATCCGTGGAGGGCATGAGCGAGAGCGCCCGCTCCCGCGCCGAGTCGCTGACGGCCTCCCCCGCCAAAAGCTCCAAAACCGCGGGCAGCTCAAGCGTGACCACGGATTTTTCGTACTGTGTCATGTGAATTTCCTTAGCTTCCTGTAGTAGTCCAGACTGCCGAAGGGGCGGTCCAGCTCATATAGCGCATATGCCTCGCAAACGGCGGCAAGGTTTGCAAGCCCCTCGTCGTCGAGTGAGAAGGAAAAGACCCGCTTTGGCTCCGCGCTTATTATGTGCCGCATCGCGGCAAGGACGCCGGCGTCGATTTTGATGGCACCCGGCTTTTTGCAGTTTTCGCAGTAGAATTCGCCGTTCGCGGGGAGAAAGCTGCCGAACAGGGCGTCCTCCCTGCCGCAGGCACGGCAGGCCGAAAGCTCCGGCTCGTAGCCGGAGAGGCACATCAGCCGCAGCTCAAACGCCGCCTTGACCTGAGCCTGCGGATACATGCCCGAGGACAGGGCGTAGAGGCTGTTCAGTCCAAGGTGAAGAATGGCGGCGTCCGGCGCGTCCTCGTCGCAGACCGCCTCGAGCACCTCGGCGATGTAGCTGCCGAGAGCAAGGCGGGTTATGTCCGTCCTCAGACCCAAAAACTGCTCCACCGACACGGCCTCGCTCACCGTCCACATGCCGTTGTGGGAATAGAGCGTTAAATCGGAAAACGCCAAAAGCTGCGTCGCGGCGGAAACCTTGCTCTTTGAGCGCAGCGCCCCGCGCGCCTTTGCCGTCAGCTTGCCGTCGTCCTCCGTGAGGATTGTGAGGATGCGGTCGGCTTCTTTATAGTGAACCTCGCGGAGCACAAGCCCACGCGTCGTTTTGAACATATATGTACCTCTGTCCGTCAATCGGACGGCGAAGCGCCGTCTCTGCCGCTTATTGCGGCGTGCTTTGAAGCGGGCGACTCACTGCCGCCCATATTTGTATTGCCGGCGCTTTTTCCGTCCGCGCGGCTCATGAGCCAGCAGAGCGGGTCGCCGGTGTCGATAAAAAGCTCCCAAAATCCGTCGGACTTCACATCGCTCACCTCGGAGCTTAGTGTGTGCGCCCCGCCGGTATTTTAGCTTGGGAAATTATTCGTGCCGAAGCCGAAGTTGCGGAGCAGTGACGAGTTGTCGCGCCAGTTTTCCTTGACCTTGACCCAGGTTTGCAGATAGACCTTGGCGTCCAAAAACGCCTCGAGGTCCTTGCGCGCGAACTCGCCGATTTTTTTGAGCATCGCGCCGTTTTTGCCGATTATTATGCCCTTGTGCGAGGATTTTTCGCAGTAGATGGTGACTTCGATGTCGATGATGCCGTCCTCGCGCTCGGAGAATTTTGAGACCTCCACAGCCGTGCCGTGGGGGATTTCCTTGTCGAGGCACCAGAGCAGCTTCTCGCGCATCAGCTCGGCGCAGATTTGCTTTTCGGGCTGGTCTGTGAACATCTCGTCGGGAAAGAGCTGCGGCCCCTCCTCGGCAAACTTTGCAAGCTCCTCAAGCAGCATGTCCAGCCCGTCGCCGGTCTTTGCGGAGATGGGCACTATCGCCTTGAAGTCGCAGACGGCGGAATAGACGGCTATGACCGAGAGCAGCTCGCCCTTGGGAAGCGTGTCGATTTTGTTGACGGCGAGAATCATCGGCACGCCGTTTGCGTTGACGCGCTCAATAAGCTCGCGCTCCTGAGGCCCGAGCGAGGCAATCGGCTCGACGACAAGCACCACCGCGTCCACCGAGGCGACACTCTCGCGCACCACGCTGTCCATGTACTCGCCAAGGCGCGTGCGCGCGTGGTGAAAGCCCGGCGTGTCCATAAAGACAAACTGGGTGTCGCCCTTGTTGAGGATACCGGTTATGCGGTTTCTTGTGGTCTGTGGCTTGTTGGAGACTATGGAGACTTTCTCGCCGACAAGCGAATTGGTGAGCGTGGACTTTCCGACGTTCGGGCGGCCTGCAATGGTTATCATCGCGTTTTTTGTTGTCATAAGTTCAGATCCCTCATTATTATTTTTTCTCGGGAGCGCATGAGGCTTTTGTCTGCTCCCTCATCCATGTGATCATACCCCAAAAGATGCAGTGTGCTGTGCACGGCGAGATAGCAAAGCTCCCGCTCGAAGCCGTGGTCGAATTCCACGCCCTGTGCCTCGCAGCGCGGTATCGAGAGCGCCATGTCCCCAAGGTAGACCATGTCCGTCTCGGGGTTGCGCTCGCAGAGCGCAGGGTCAAATTTCCCGGGAAGCAGCTCGCCGAAGGGAAATGACAGGACATCCGTCGGGCTGTCCACTCCCCTGTTTTCGCGGTTTATGGTTCTGATGCCCCCGTCATCCGTGAGGAGGATGTTTACCTCGCAGGGAACGTCAACTCCCTCGGCGGCAAGAGCCGCTCTCACGGCGCGGCGCAGAAACATATATGCCTCCGGCTGTCCCAGCCCGCGCTTTTCGCGGGCAACGTATATCCTGTGTGTCATATGCCGTAAATGTCCTTTGCCTTGTCACTGAGATAATCCGTATAGCAATGCGGATCGAAGGGGCCGCCGAGTGCGCGCTCCAAAAGCTCTGCGGGTTTGTAGAGGGCGCCGTATTTCCAGATGTGCTCCTCAAGCCACGCGTTTATGGGGGCGAAGTCGCCCTTGGCGAGGCAGGCGGGAACATCCACCGTCTCCCGCATGACTGTCACAAGCTGAGCGCCATAGGCACTGCCGAGGGCGTAGGACGGGAAATAGCCTATCTGACCCGAGGACCAGTGGGAGTCCTGCAAAACGCCCCGGGCGTCGTCCGGCACGTCAACGCCGAGGTATTGCTTGTAAAGCTCATTCCAGCGCTTGGGCAAATCAGCCGTCGTGAGCGTCCCGGAAATCAGCGCCTTTTCGAGCTCATAGCGGACGCAGATGTGGAGGTAATAGGTGAATTCATCGGCCTCCGTGCGGATGAGCGAGGGCTTCGCCATATTGACGGCTCTGTAAAAGCCCTCCGGCGTATGTCCCGCGAGCGCGGGGCAAAGCTCCGAGAGCATCGGATATATGCAGCCGATAAACTCGCGGGAGCGGGCGAAGATATTTTCGTAGAGGCGCGACTGGCTCTCGTGTATGCCCATGGAGACGCCGCCGCCAAGCTCTGTATAGGCAAATTCATCCGCCGTATGCAGCTCGTAGAGGGCGTGTCCGCCCTCATGGACGGTGCTGAAAAGCGAGGAGGTGAAGTCGTCCTCATAGAAGTGCGTGGTTATGCGCACGTCGTATTTGGAGAAGTTCATGGTGAAGGGGTGCTCTGTGGTGGCAAGGCCGCAGTGGGTCATGTCGATGCCCATGAGCCGCATGAGCCTGTGGGAAAGCTCAAGCTGCGCGGCCTCGGGGAAGGGCGTGCGGAGAAAGCCCGCCTCCGGCTGGGGGGCGGCGGTCATTTTTTTGAGCAGAGGTATCATGCTTTTTCGCAGAGTGAGGAAAAATTCGTCGCAGCGCTCGCCGGTGAGGCCCTCCTCGTATTTGTCGAGCAGGTAGTCGTAGGGGTCCATATCCGGGCGGACGAGGGCGGCGAAGCGGCGCTTTGCAGCGACTATGCGCTTGAGGTACGGCTCGAACATCGCGTAGTCGGAGCGCTCCTTTGCCTTGCGCCAGACGGACTGGGATTCGTTTATAAGCTCGGAATAGGCGACGTATTCGTCCATCGGTATGCTGCGCAGCTCGGCAAGTCCCTTTTGCTTCAGCGCGACGATGCGGCGTTCGGCCTCGCTAAGCTCGTCCTCATGAGCGGAAAGGAAGTTCAGCAGCGTCCCGCTCTCCTCGCCGGAGGAGAGCTTGTACGCCTCCGCCGAAAGTATGGACGTGGCCTTGCCTCTCGGCGCCCAAGTCTCACTCGGTGCGCCGGTGACGGCGTCATAGTGCATGGTGCCCATGGCCTGTCCGTAGGCAAACTCCTTGAGTTGCAGTTCCTTCAGGCTTTTTCGCGCTTCCTCCATGTTCATTTGGAGTACCTCTCATTCGTTTTGTTTCTCGGTGCCGCGGGGCGCGGGGGTCTGGGCGGCGTCTCGTATTTCTCGTATGCCTCGACTATTTTTTGTATGAGCGGGTGGCGCACGACGTCCGCACCGGTGAGGGTGCATATTTCAATATCGTCAATGCCCTTCAGGACTCTCACGGCCTCACGAAGCCCGGAGATTTTATCGGAGGGCAAATCGACCTGCGTCACGTCGCCGGTGATGACGACCTTGGAGCCGAAGCCTATGCGGGTCAGGAACATCTTCATCTGTTCCCTGCTCGTGTTCTGCGCCTCGTCAAGGATGATGAAGCTGTCGTCCAGCGTGCGCCCGCGCATATAGGCGAGCGGCGCGACCTCGATGTTGCCGCGCTCAAGGTATTTGTTGTAGGTGTCTGTGCCGAGCATCTCAAAGAGCGCGTCGTAGAGCGGACGGAGATACGGGTCAACCTTGCTCTGCAAATCCCCCGGCAGAAAGCCGAGCCGCTCGCCCGCCTCTACAGCGGGGCGGGTGAGGATGATTCGGTTTACCTGCTCCGCGCGGAAGGCGGAAACCGCCCTTGCAACCGCGAGATAGGTCTTGCCCGTTCCTGCGGGGCCTATGCCTAAAGTAACGGTATTTTTTGCGATGGCGTCTACATATGCCTTCTGACCGAGGGTCTTTGCCTTTATGGGCTTGCCCTTGGCGGTGATGCAGACAACGTCGCTCCCAAGCTCGGATATTTTTGCCTCCCGCCCCTCGGCGACCAGCTTGAGGATATAGCGCACGTTCTGCGCGTCAATGTTCTCCCCGCGCGAGGCGAGCAGGAGCAGACCCGATATTGCCTTCTCGGCAATCATCACGTCCTCCGCCTCGCCGGCGATGTGTATCTGGTCGTCCCTGTCGGAGACGCGGACGCCAAGCTCGGCTTCGATTATTCGAAGGTTCTGGTCGAAGGAGCCGAACACGCTTATCACGTTCTCCAACCGGTCCATGGGCAGGGTTATTTCTGTCATCTATGCAGGCTTCCTCTCTTTTGTGTGGGTGAATTTATGGGACGAGCGGCGTCTCGACTGCGATATTCTCAAGGCACTCGACGCGGAGCGTGACTGTCATCACGCCGCCGCGCTCCTCGCTGACGAAGGTGGAGGAGATGGGCTTGCCGTTCTTCCCGAGTTCAAGCAGGAGCGTTTTTTTCAGTGTCGCCTCAAGGTCTTGGCGGAGAGCCGCCCTGTCGCGCTGTGTCTCCGTCAGAGTGTATTCGGCGAAGCGCTCGCGCACGAGTGTCACGGGCAGGGTAAATATGTCCCTGACCGCGAAAGAACGCTCGGTAATGATTTTATCACAATACACACCGCAATTTCCACTGTCTGCGTAAAAATTTATTCGAGTCCCGCCCAGTATGAGTGCATAACGGCTGTGCTTTGCCCCCGTATAGGTCTTTTTGTACTCCGAAAGCTCCGCCGTGGCGCTCATTTCATAATAGGTATGCGCCATGACCTCCGCCATCGCGTGAACCGTGCGCGTCGCGCCGACAAGATTGTCCACAGACCCCGATATCAGTGTCTCCCCCTCGAGCACAACCTGACCGGGCTTTACGGTCGGCGCGCCCTGAAGCACGTTCATTTTTGTTATTATGCCCGTCTTTCGCGCAGTGACGCTCACGGGAGTGTCGTTGTCGATTATGACGGGCTTCGGCCTGCGCTCGCGGATTATCACCTCGGCGCGGCTGCCCTTGACGTTTACCGCAAGCCAGCTCAGCTCCGGCAGCCTTATCGTCATCTCGTTTCTTATAAGCTCGCTGCTGAAGTTCGGCCAGAACGCGCCCACGGTGACGCCGCAGTCCTCGAGGGCGCGGAGTATCTCGCCCTTTGTGAGCTGCTCATTCCCGCCAATCTCAATATCCCAGACGAAAAGCGACGAGACGCCGAGCGCCGAAACGCACAAAACGGCACAGAGCAGCAGTGCAATTCGGCGGCGCAGGCGGCGTTTCACCACGGGCGCGCCCTTTTTTCCAAGCAGCTCCGCCGCGCACTGAACGCGGGCGGCGAGCTTTTTGGCCCGCTCCCAGTCGCCGAGACGCAGGCTTACGCGCAGGGTAAAGGCGTCCATCGGCTGCGCGTCCCAAAAAGCCACGCCGTTTTTAGCGAGGATATTGAGGAAATTTCCCGGGAACGCACCCGATATCTCCGCGCGGACACAGCCGCGAATAAGATTTGTCGCTCTCTCCATCACTCAAGCTCCACTGAAAATATCGTCCCCGTGACCAGCAGGTCCGCCCTGTCCATGGCTTTTATTTCAAGCCCGTCGCCCCTTATGCGCAGACGCAGTGCGCCGCCCGCCACCTCAATGCAGTCGTCGGCGTACTCCAATATGCCCCTGTGATTTTCCACAAGCACGCGCCGCTTGCCCGAAAGCGAGACCTTCAGCACCCCCGCCGCCTCCGCCGGAAGCTCAAGGCGCTCCGCTATATCCTCGCGCCATTCTCTCACGCCGCCACCCCCTGTCAGATGATTTTATGCCGCCGTCGGCAAAATTACGCCACCCGACGCATAGGATTAAGCACGGACAAGTAGGTGATTTTTTGAAAAAACTCAAAGGCGCAATATCTGCACTCGCCGCGCTATCGGGGCTTATCGCCCTTTTGCTCTGTTCGGCGGAGGCGCTTGAGAGCGCTAAATACGGCCTTTCGCTCTGCGCGAGGGTTATAATTCCGTCTCTGTTTCCGTTTTTTGTCGTCTCCTCGCTCATAGGCGGGCTTGGGCTGCCCTCCTACCTCGGTCGGGCGGCGGCACCCGCAATGATGCGGCTTTTCGGCGTCTCGGGCGAGGGCGCGGCGGCATTTGTACTCGGCGTCACGGGGGGCTACCCGCTCGGTGCCTCCGTCGTCGCCGACCTCGTGCGCTCCGGGCGGACGACAAAGGAGGACGGCTCGCGCCTGCTCTGCTTTTGCAACAACTCCGGCCCCGCGTTTATTGTCGGCGCAGCCGGCATAGGCGTATTCGGCAGCGCGGGAACGGGGCTTTTGCTCTATCTCTCGCATGTGCTTGCGGCCATTACCGTGGGACTGCTCATGGCAGGCGAGCGGCGGGCATATGCCCCTCCCTCCAATTCTGCGCACATTGAGGTGCTCAGCTTCTCCGAGGCGCTGCCAAAGGCGGTCAGGGACAGCGTCACGGGAGTTCTTGGCATCTGCGGCTTTGTGGTCTTCTTTACCGTCTGCGTCGGCGTTTTGGATGCCTCGGGCGTCTTTCCCCGCGCCGCCGGCGAGCTTGCGGTTTTCTTGGGGCAGAGCCTGCATTTCACCCGCGCGCTGCTGACGGGGCTTTTGGAGCTGGGCAGCGGCCTCGGCGCACTTGAGGGCCTCGGCGCCGCGCCGCTTAACCTTGCGCTCTGCTCCTTTATCATCGGCTGGGGCGGCGTGTCCGTGCACCTGCAAACCGCCGCCGTCGTGGCGGGTACGGGCATAAAAACCGCCCGACACACTGTCGGGCGGCTGCTTTGCGGGCTTATTTCCGCAATATATACCTTGGCGCTTGTGACGTTGCTTTAAACTCCGGCAAAGGAGAACGCAATGCCGACGACGGCGCTCGCGGCGATATAGAGTATAGGGTGCAGCTTTTTTGTGGGCTTTATGAGGTTCGTCATGACCCAAATTATGACGGCAAAGGCTATCGCCTTCCACGAGAAGATGTCGAGCAGTCTGCCCGTCGCCTCATAGAGTCCCGTGTTGAGGAGGGCTATCTGAACGACGGTAATGCCGGCGGCGGCTATAAGCCCCGTGGAGGCGGGACGCAGGCCGTAGAACGCGGCGTTAACAAACCTGTTTTCGCGGAATTTCTCGAGCATCTTGGAGATTATGAGGACGAGAATTATGCCGGGGATGATGATGCCGAGCGTGGCAATCAAGGAGCCCAATACGCCGGAGACGGTATAGCCGACATAGGTCGCCATATTGACGCCGATGGGGCCGGGTGTGGACTCGCTGACGGCGAGCATGTCGGCTATCTGCGCGTAGGTGAACCAGCCGGTCTTGTCCGCCATGTCGTAGAGAAACGGCAGGGTCGCCATGCCTCCGCCGACGGAGAACATGCCGATTTTTAAGAACTCCCAAAACAGACGAAATAAGGTCATTTCCCTTTCGCCTCCTTAGGGGTGCCGAGGCAGGAGACGGCAATTCCCGCCGCCGCGGCGGCAAGGACGAACACCACGGGTGAGACATTCGTGAATACCGAGAGCAGGCACACGGCGAGGAAGATGCCGAGGCATTTCCAGTCGATGATTGCGGTCTTCCAGAGCTTTGCAACGGCGTTAATGATGAGCACGACAACGCAGACGCGTATGCCGGCAAAGGCGTTTTTGACCATGGGGACATCCGCAAAGGCGGTGAGGCAGGCGGCGATGACGGTGATGATGACAAGCGAGGGCAAAACGGCGGCGACTGCGGCAATGATTCCGCCCGCGACGCCCTTTTTCCTGCGGCCTATGAAGGCGGAGGTATTGACCATTATGATGCCCGGCAGGCACTGGCCCATGGCGTAGTAGTCCATGACCTCGGCGTCCGTCACCCAGCCGTATTTCTCAACGATTTCCTTTTGAAGGATGGGGAGCATTGCGTAGCCGCCGCCGAAGGTGAAGGCGCCGACCTTGATGAACGCCCAGAAAAGCTGTAGATATTCCATCATTTTTTAAGTGTCTCCGAATATTCCGTAAAGCGCGCGAGTTTCTCGTCGCACTCCGCCCTGCTCTTGCCTTGGGCGAGGATGTAAATTTTGATTTTAGGTTCCGTGCCGGAGGGGCGGACAATGAACGCCGTCCCGTCCTCAAGCTCAAAATAGAGGACGTTCGAGCCGACAATTTCGGTTTTGCCGACGATTCCGAGGTCCGCGACCGAGATTTTGCCGCTCTCGTAATCGCGCATACCGAGCACCGCCGCTCCGCCAATCTCTCTCGGCGGCTTTGAGCGCAAATCCGCCATGAGCTTTTTCATCTTGTCCAGTCCGTCAAGGCCGGGCATGACGAGATTGAGCGTCTGCTCGCCGAAATAGCCGTATTTTTTGTAGAGGCTCTCCATGGCGTCCAAGAGGGTCATGCCCATGGAGAAATAGTGCGCCGCCATCTCGGCTATGAGGACGGAGGCCGTGACGGCGTCCTTGTCGCGGACGTAATCGCCGACCATGTAGCCGTAGCTTTCTTCATAGGCAAGGAGATATTGGTACTCCCCGCCGCGCTCGTATTCCGCAAGCTTCTCCGCCATGAACTTGAAGCCCGTGAAGGTTTCGTCCACGCGGATGCCGTTTCTCTGCGCGACCTCGCGGCCCATGTTTGAGGTGACAATGGTCTTTATGAAGGCCGCCTTCGCGGGCAGTGTGCCGCGCTCGCGCTTTGCGGAGATGATGTAGTCAAGGAGCAGGACACCCATTTGGTTGCCTGTTATCGGGTGATATTCTCCATCCGCCCCGCGAGCCATGACGCCCACGCGGTCGGAATCCGGGTCTGTGCCGATGATGAGGTCGGAGCCGACCTGCTTTGCAAGCTCCACGGCGAGATAAAAGCCCTCGGGATTCTCGGGGTTCGGACTTTCCACGGTGGGGAAAGCGCCGTCCGGCACCATCTGCCTCGGTTCGGGGTAGAGGTGCTTAACGCCCAATCTGCGCAGAGCCTCCGGCACAAGCCTGTAGCCCGCGCCGTGGAAGGGGGTATAGACGATTTTGAAATCGTCCGCGACCTTCGTGACTATATCGCCGTCGATGGACATGGACATGACCTTTTCGAGGAAGGCCTCGTCCGTCTCGGCTCCGAGCGTCTCGATGAGGCCCGCGGAAACCGCCTCGTCAAAGGGCATGGAGAGCACGTCGCGGAATAGGTCTGTGCGGTCCATCTTGGCGGCGACTGCCTCCGCATGCTTGGGGGGAAGCTGGGCGCCGTCCGACCAATAGACCTTATAGCCGTTATACTCGCTCGGGTTGTGGCTGGCGGTGATGTTGATGCCCGCCGTCGCGCCGTAGCGGAGGATGGCGAAGCTAAGCTCCGGCGTGGGGCGAAGCCCGTCGAAGATGCGGACGCGGACGCCGTTTGCCGCCATGACACAGGCGGCCTCGCGCGCAAAAAGCTCGCTGCCCATGCGGCAGTCGAAGCATATGATTATGCCTTTTTTTGAGGCGGCCTCGCCCTCCGCCTTTATGACGTCGGCAAAGGCCTGCGTCGCCCAGCGGACAACATGCACGTTCATGCGGTGCAGGCCGACCGCCATTACTCCGCGCAAACCCGCCGTGCCGAACTCAAGCGGCGCATAGAAACGGCTTTCCTTCTCATTCTCGTCCTCCGAGATGGCGGAAAGCTCCTTCCATTCCTCCTCGCTGAGAGCGGGACTGTCCAGCCAGCGCTGGTATTCCTGCTTATAGGTCTTCATCTTCCCCGTGAACTCCTTCCATAAGAGCCTTGGCGTCCTCAAGCAATGTCTCCGGCACAAAGACATCTACGCCCTCCGCGCTCATGCCCAGCATGAGATTGCCAAACCCGCCGCAATGCGGGAATTTGCGAAAGGACGGGATACCGAAGGACTCGAGCATGCTTATGAGAACGGCGTCGCCCATGTCGATTTGGCTGCTGGTGGCGAGCAGCGCGGCGGGAATAAATTCACCCGAGGCGTCCCTCGGCCATTTCTGCGAGAGGTCGCCCGGGAGGTCCCTCCCCCATGAAAGCTTGGCTTCTTCGTCCATAATTGTAACCATCCTTATTTGTGATATCTTGCGCCCTCGTTTATCGAGAACGCCCTGTAGAGCTGCTCCGCGAGCATGACGCGCGCCAAATGGTGCGGAAAGGTCATGTCTGACATGGAGAGCCGCAAATCGGCAATGCCTTTGAGGCTGTCGTGCAGGCCGAAGGAGCCGCCGACGATGAAGCAGAGCTTTGAAACCCCCGCCCCCGCTCTCGCGGCTATCAGCTCCGCAAGCTCCGTGCTGCCGAGCTTTTTCCCCTCGACGCACATGGCGACGACGTAGGCGCCCTTGGGCGTCTGTTTTTCTATCTCTGCCGCTTCCCTTGCGAGAGCGGAATTGATTTCTTTTTCCGAGGGCGTCTCCGCAAGTCTTATCTCGGCTATCTCCGAGATCTCAAGCTTGCAGTATGCGCCGAGGCGCTTTTCATACTCGGCAAAGGCGTCGGAAAAATATTTCTCGCGCATTTTGCCGACGAATATGAGCTTTACAGCAAGCATGGCGCACACGCCTCCACTGTGAGGTTGCCGAGCGGCGGCGCAATGAGCAGCTCCGCCGACTGTCCCGCGCGAAGCAGAGCCGAGCCGACGCCCGCAAGTGCGCGCGCAGGGGTGTTGTTCTCGCGGCTCAGATGGCTCAGCACCAGCGTTTCCGCGCCGTTTTCCGCCAAAAACGCCGCCAGCTCACCGCAGCTTTCGTTGGAGAGATGGCCGCGCTCGGAGAGTATGCGCCGCTTGAGGTATATCGGATATCCCCCGTCGCGCAGCATATTCTCGTCGTGGTTTGACTCGATAACCGCCGCGCAGACGCCCCGCAGTGCCTCCCGAACCTCGTCCGTCACGCGACCGAGGTCGGTGCAGAAGCCGAGCGATACCTCGCCGTCGATGCGGTAGCCGACGCTTTCGTCCGTATCGTGCAGGGTGTGGAATGCCGTCACGCGCATATCGCCAAGGCAGACAGGCTCTCCGATATGTATTATCTCCAAAAAAGGGTCGATGTCCGGCAGCATCCCGCGCAGGCGGGAGGCGACGGTATGAGGTGAGAAAATTTTGATGCCGTGGTGTTTTATGAGCATTGGAAGGCCCGAAACATGGTCGGAGTGCTCGTGGGTTATGAACACTCCGCTAAGATGCTCAGGCTGAAGCCCCATGGCGGCAAGCCCGGTTTTGATTCTTCTCATGGATATTCCGGCGTCGACAAGGATGTGGGTATCCCCGGAGGAAATCAGGGCGCAATTGCCGCTCGAGCCGCTGGCGAGGGTTGTTATACGCATCATCCGACGTTTATTCCTCTGCCCGCCTGCTCCGGCTCCTCGGGGTCGTCCACAAGGACTATATCGGCGCCGAGGTTGCGCAGCTTTCCCACGAAATTCTCGTAGCCGCGCTCGATATAGTGAACTTCCTCGATTTGGGTTTCGCCCTCGGCGCAGAGTCCGGCGATGACCATTGCAGCGCCTGCGCGAAGGTCGCATGCCGCCACCGGCGCGCCGCTGAGCTTTTCGACGCCCTCTATGACAGCCGTGCGCCCGTCAACCTGAATCTGAGCGCCCATTTTCCGAAGCTCGTTCACATATTTGTATCGGTTGTCGTAAATTCCCTCGGTGACGACGCTGGTGCCGCCGGCGAGCGCGAGCGCCGTGGCTATCTGCGGCTGCATGTCAGTTGGGAAGCCGGGATACGGCATGGTTTTGATGTTGGCGCGGCGAAGTCTGCCGCTGCTCTTGACAAGGACGGAGTCCTCTCCCTCGACAACGGTGACGCCCATCTCCCGCAGTTTGGCGGTGATGGACTCAAGGTGTCTCGGGATGACGTTTGTGACTCTGACCTCTCCGCCGGCGGCGGCGCAGGCGACCATATAGGTGCCGGCCTCAATTTGGTCGGGGATTATGGTGTAGGTGCCGCCGTGGAGCTTATCCGTGCCGTTTACCTTGACGGAATCGGTGCCGGCTCCGCGCACATCGGCGCCCATAGAGTTTAAGAAGTTTGCGAGGTCAACGATATGCGGCTCCTTCGCCGAGTTTTCGATGACTGTTCGCCCTCTTGCCATGGAGGCCGCGAGGATGATGTTCATGGTGGCTCCGACGGAGACCTTGTCGAGGTATATTCTGGTGCCGTGGAGCTTGCCGTCCGCCGCCTCGGCAAGGACAAAGCCGCCCGCGACCTCGACATTCGCGCCGAGCGCCGCCATGCCCTTGATGTGCTGGTCAATAGGGCGCACGCCGAAGTTGCAGCCGCCGGGCATGGTTGTTTTTGCCGTGCCGAAGCGACCGAGCATAGCGCCGATGAGGTAGTAGGAGGCGCGTATCTTGCGCATGAGGTCATAGGGCGCATCGGTGTAGCGAACCTGCGTGCAGTCGATTTCGACGGTGCTGCGGTTTATAAGCTTGATGTGGGCGCCAAGATGCTCAAGAATCGTCATGAGCATGTCCGCGTCGCTTATCTGGGGGATATTCTCAAGTCGGCAGACACCGTCCACCAAGAGAGTTGCGGGTATGATGGCCACCGCCGCATTTTTTGCGCCGCTGACCTCTACCTCGCCGTATAGCGGATGCCCGCCGTGAATGATATATTTTTCCAAAGACTCACACCTTCCGTAGGAGCGTCGTGTTTTTTTGTTATCGGTATTCATATTGTGTCCCGCGCGGGGCCACACTAAAAAAGTATTTTAACACAGTTATACCAGTAAATCAACCAAATCAAATTTATGTCGGCAGCTCCTGCTTGCCCGTCAGACCGTTGATGTAGAACTCGCCCGCGTCCGTCGTCACGCGCCATACGGGCGTGAGAAAGCCTGTGCCGGAGGCGGAGGTGGATTGCATATAGCAGGGCTCTAAATTTCGAAGCTCGCTGCATATGTGGCCGCCCTCAGAGACAATGTTTAAAAATCGCAGCAGAACCGTCGGGACATCGAGCGCCTCGCCCGAGCGGTCGGTGGAGACGACCTCAAGCGGACGCGAGCCGATTACAAGCAGCAGACTGCCGTTTGTGAAGGTGAAGGTCACCTTGCAGCCCACGACCTCGGTCTTCCCCGAGCGACAGCGGAGCACAACCGTGCCGGAGCCGTCCTCAACGTCCGATATTGCGCTGCCGTGGCCGGAGACCGCGGATACACCGAGCTTTTTGAGGAAAGCTCTCGCCGTATTTTCGGCGTCGCGTCCCGTGGGTATCGCGCCGTCGTTCATTAAAATCTCAAAGCCGCCGGTGCCGCGAAAGACTGCCTGACCCTTTTCGCCGCTGTAGAATAATATGCTGCCGCCCTGGTCCTGAACCGTCACGTCGCCAAGGAGCGAGGCGACGCGCCTTTTTTCCCCATCGGCTGCGCGCGAGACGGAGCGCACGGGCAGGTTTGTGTTTTTTGTTTTAAGGTTGGGGGAAAGGGCTATTCCCTGCGCCGCGAAAATATCGGAAACCCCGTCCATCGCGCGGCGTTCCGCAGCACGCGCCCTCGCGCCGTCAACCCCGACGACGGCAAGCAGCAGGATGTTCACGATGACGAGCACGACTATTATGAAGTTTTTTATTTTTGAAGAATCCATATTATTTTCTCACCCACGAGGCCGTGACGCCGTCCGCGTTGTCCATGTAGCAGAGCATGGGCTCGCCGCCGCCCTTTGCCTCAACAACAGCCGCCGCCTGGAGCGAGGGCAGGGGCTTTTCGGGAATATCCGCGGAGCTGTAGCTGCGAAAGCGCATGGTCGCGGCGGTCACCGCCTGTCCCGTCACGGTAATTTCGGCGGCAGAGCCGCTCGGAAGCATGACCGGCAGGCCGTTTACGGAGTAGTCGAAGCACATTGTATAGGTGTCCGTCTCGTTGCTGTGGGAGATGGACGAGAGATAAATTGACGCCTCGCCGCAGTATTTGCCGATTGTGGAGGCGCAGAGCGCCCTGACCCTCTCCACCGCCTCGGCCGGAGACAGGGCCTGCCCGTGCTCCCCCGCGCCGCCGTACACGACTGTGCCGCCGGCGGAAAGGCGCAGCGTCGCATCGCCCTCCACCCAAACGAGGGCGCCGTCGCCCTCCCTGTAGCTTGTGGCGAGAACGTCGTTCATGCCGAAGGCGGCAAGCAGGGTGCTGCTCTGTGCGGAGGTTTGGAGGGAATCAAGCGCCGTAACGGAGGGGATGCGCGGCTGCGTGGGCATGATTATCGCGCAATCGTCCACCGAGGGGAAGCTCTCCTCAAGCTCGAAGTTGTAGCGGGCGCCGTTGGGGAGATATTCCCCGACCCGCGCTGATATATCCGTCCAATTCAGCTTTGTCTCGCAGCGGTAGGGGCCCGAATCGGCGCGCACGCGGTAGTAGTAGAGGGCGACTCCGTCGCCGCTCTTGGAGAGGCAGATGCGTCTTGCCGTGTGAAGGCCCGCTTCTCCGGAGACGCTTGTGCCGAGCCAGCCGGCAAGCACCGACATGAGCTGGTCGTTAATGTAGTCGAAATACACGCCCTCGCCGGCAAGCGCGGCTTCCCATTCCTCCTGCGCGACCTTCTTGGGTCTGAGTGAGGAGCCGAGCGCCTCGCCGAGGCTCGGGGAAAAGCGCTCATAGGCGGCAGCCGTCGCCTCGTCGTCGTAGAGGACGGCGCAGTGCGCGGATTTTCCCGGCGTGACAACGACGTAGAACGGGACGGCGGCGGCTGTATAGCCCCCGCTCTCCTGCGCTCCGCCGACGACCTTGTCCACAAAAGCGCCGCCGACGCCGCCGATGCTCTCAAAGACGCCCGTCGCCGCGCAGAGAAGCAGCGCCGAGATAAGCAGAAGGATTATAAGCAGGGTCTTGCCTGTCTCTATTGCCTCTTTTTTGCTGCCGAGGCTCGGGAGCTTAAAGCGGAAGGAGGGTCTATTCATCGGCGGGGCCCTCCGTCGGCAGGGTGATGGTCAGGGTGGTGCCCTTCCCTTCTCGGCTCTGTAGGTCGATTTTTCCGCCGTGGCGGGAGACAATCTCGCTCGCTATGGGAAGGCCAAGCCCCGTGCCGCCGGACTCGCGGCTGCGCGCCTTATCCACGCGGTAGAAGCGGTCGAAGACCTTGCCGAGGTCCTCCTTGGGTATGCCTATGCCGTTGTCCTTGACGGAGCACCAGACCTCTCCGCCCTTCGCGCCGGCAGATATGCGGATTTTGCCGCCGTCCTTTGTGTATTTCACGGCGTTCGAGACCATATTGATGAGCACCTGCTCAAGACGCGCCCTGTCGCCGCGAATGCGCGGCAGAGGCGTTGAAAATTCCAAGGCGAAGTCGTGGTTGTGCGCCTGAGCTTCCATAATCATGGCGCTGTATACGTCCCGCACGGATTTCTCGAAGCTGAATTGCTCGAAGGTGAATTCTATGCTGCCCGCGTCGAAGCGCGAGAGGGTGAGCAGGTCCTGGACAATTTTTGTCATGCGGTCGGATTCGTTGAGGATGACCTCAAGGAATCTGTTGCGCGTGGCGGTGGGCATCTGCGGGTCCTCCTCAAGGGTCTCGGCATAGCTGCGGATGCTGGTGATGGGCGTGCGCAGCTCGTGCGAGACGTTCGCGACGAACTCGCGCCGCGTCTGCTCGGATTTTTTGAGGTCGCCGAGCGTGTCCTCAAGCTGACCCGCCATGTCGTTGAAGGTTCGGGTCAGGACGCCTATCTCGTCCTTTGAGGTGTTTTCGAGCTTGTCCGAAAAATCGCCTCCCGCAACGCGCTCCGCCGCCATGGTGAGGTCCTGTATGGGAGCTATCATGGTTTTGGCAAGAACAAGGCTGAGAAGCACGGAGATGACAAGTCCCACGGCGAGCGCTTCAAGGATTATGCGCAGGAGCTGGTCGTTCAGGCTCTGCATCGTGTTTTTGTTGTCCTTGATGTAGATGATGTAGCTGCCGGATTCGCCCTCGACGGGCAGCGCCACGTCCATGTAGTCCGCGCCGGGATCGCTGACATAGCCGGAGCCGCCGCCTATGGCGGTGATTATGTTCGGAGTCATGGGGATGCCCGCCTCGGGCGAGTCGCTGCCCGTGATGAAAGCGCCGGTATCACCCGTGAGAATGTAGTAGTTGCGTGTGCCCGAGCCTATGCCAAGGTTGCCGAAATACGCGTGGATGGTGTCCGCCAGCTTTTGAGCGCCCTCGCTCTGATTCGCCGCCGAGCGCAAATCATCCGCCAGCTCGCGTCTTGAGAAAACCTCCTGCATTTGGGAGTAAAATTCGTTGATGTAGAAGCCTCTCACGCCGCGCAGAAGGAACACCCCCGTCACGGCCATGAGAGAGATGATGATGACAAGTATTATGAGAACGAGCTTTGTGTAAAGGCTGCGGTTCATTTATCTACCTCAGGCGTCGAAATAATAGCCCGCGCCGCGCTTTGTTATGACGTATACCGGCTCGGAGGGGTTTTCCTCGAGCTTTTCGCGCAGGCGGCGCACGGCGACATCGACGGCGCGCAGGTCGCCGAAGTAGTCGTATTGCCAGACCCTCGTCATCAGCTCCTCGCGTGAGACGACCTTGCCGGGGTTTTCCGCAAGGAAACGGATAAGCTCATATTCGCGCTGCGTAAGCTCCAGCTCCGCGCCGTTTTTGTAGACGGCGTGGCGGTCGCGGTCGATAATGAGGTCCTTCGCCCTGAGCAAATCCCCCGTCTCCTCCTGTGTCGGCGGCGCCATGGAGGCGACGCGGCGCATGTTGGTGCGGACTCTCGCCACGACCTCGCGCATGGAGAAGGGCTTGGTGATGTAGTCGTCCGCCCCAAGCTCGAGGCCGAAGACCTTGTCCGTCTCCTCCTCGCGGGCGGTTATCATGATTATGGGGACGTTGTTGCCGTCCTCGCGCAGAGCGCGGCAGACCTCGAAGCCATCCAGCCCCGGCAGCATCACGTCTAAAAGTATGAGGTCGGGGTCCGCCTCTCTCGCGAGGCGCAGCCCCTCCGTGCCGTCATAGGCGCAGACTGCCTCGAAGCCGTTCTTTTCGAGGTTGTAGCGCAGTATGTCTACTATGGAATGCTCATCGTCCACAATGAGTATCTTGCGTCCCATTATTTCGCCTCCAGGTATATTTTTGCCTTCAGCACGGCTATAACGGTCTTGGCGTCGTCAAGCTCGCCGCGCATTATCATGTCCGAAAGCTCGGAGAGCTTGTGCTTTTCGATGTTGAGGAATTCGTTTTCGTCGAGGTGCATCTCGCCGCGGTGCAGGCCGAGCGCGAGGTATATGTGCAGAACCTCCGTGGAAAATCCGGGCGAGGTGCAGCAGGCGCCGAGATAGATGAGGCTGTCCGCCCGAAGGCCGGTTTCCTCCGACAGCTCACGGACGGCGCAGTCCCGCGGAGCCTCTCCCGCGTCAAGCTTTCCGGCGGGTGCCTCAAGCATCTCCCTGCCGAAGGGATAGCGGAATTGGCGCACGCACCAGACCGTGCCGTCCTCCTCCACGGGCAGGATGGTGACGCCGCCGGGATGCTCCACGACCTCCCTGCCGACCGTCTTGCCGTTGCATAGCTCGGCCCTGTCACGACGGACGCGGACTATTATGCCCTCATAGACGGTTTCGCCGTCCACGCGTTTTTCAAAATATGCCATATTGTATGCCTCCGCAGCTTATTCAAAGGTATTTTACCATATATTGAATCGCTTTACCAGTATTTTTGCCTTGACTGCGAAATAATTACGAGCGACAATCAGAGCATTATCGGGAGGTGATTCCTTTGGAATTTCAGACGGTGAGTGCAGACTGCGTCGCGCTTTACATACGGGAGCGACCCGACTCACCCGGAGATGCGGCGGAATTGGTGCGCTCGGCTCTCACCCGGCGCGGGCTGAAGCTTTGGCCGCGCATGGAGCTTGACCTTTTCCCCGCCGAGGGCGAGACGCTGATTGTGGCCCGCCCCGTTTCGGACATCAGCGTTACAGTCGCGGATTGGGCGCTGCAATTTTTTAACTTCGAGTAGTTTAGTGCTTTATTTCTCTTGACACCTGTGGTAAAATGACAGCATATCGCCACGGGAGGTATGAACGTTGTCGCCAAAAGCGCAGGGAATAAAGCAAATAGCGCAGAACCGAAAGGCTTTCCACGAGTACTTTGTTCTGGAACGCTTCGAGGCCGGCATCGAACTTTTCGGCACCGAGGTAAAATCCATCAGAGCCGGAGAGGTAAACCTCAAGGATTCCTTCTGCTATGTCAAGGACGGTGAGCTTTTCGTCCGCGGTATGCACATAAGCCCCTACGAAAAGGGGAATATCTTTAACCGCGACCCTCTGAGGCCCCGCAGACTTCTTATGCACAGGCACGAGATTATCAAGCTGAATGCCCGCGTAATGCAGGACGGCCTGACCCTCATCCCCATAGCCATCTACTTCAAAGACGGCCGCGTAAAGGTCGAGCTTGGGCTGTGCAAGGGCAAGAAGCTCCACGATAAGCGTGAGTCGGAATCCGAACGTGATTCAAAGCGAGACATGGACAGAATGCTGAAGGAGAGGAACAATTAATGGCAAATCCAATAGTCACAATAACCATGCAGGACGGCGGCGTCATCAAAGCCGAGCTTTACCCGGAGATAGCGCCGAACTCCGTCAATAACTTTCTGAGCCTCGTCAACAAGGGCTTCTATAACGGCATCATTTTTCACCGCGTCATCCCCGGCTTCATGATTCAGGGCGGAGACCCCCAAGGCAGCGGCATGGGCGGCCCCGGCTACTCCATCAAGGGCGAATTCACCGCAAACGGCGTGAAAAACAACCTCAAGCATTCGCGCGGCGTGCTCTCCATGGCGCGCGCCAACAAGCCCGACTCCGCCGGAAGCCAATTTTTCATCATGCACGCCGATGCCCACCACCTTGACGGCCAATATGCCGCCTTCGGCAAGGTCACCGAGGGTCTCGATGTAGTTGACCGCATAGCCAACGCCGCGCGGGACTATAACGACCGTCCCCTCGTCCCCCCCGTCATGGCGAGCGTCACGGCAGAGACCTTTGACACTGTTTATCCCGAGCCCAAAAAGGCTTAACCTCTATAGCAGCGCCCGCCCTGCGGGCGCTCCCCATGGGGCCGTACCGGTTTCGACGGGGACACCGAATTCGGAATAGCGGGCGGATGCGCCTACCATCCTTAAAATGGGCACCTATAAATTAAAGAACGATAACAATACTGTTCTTCTCGCTGCGTAAGCAGTGAGCGTTCTGTCCGGAAGGGCCACGAGCCGGAACAGGGCGTCGATTAGTGGCGTCCGTGAGTGTGCGAAGCTTTGAGCGCACCATGCATAATGAAGCTACCAAGCCGTCGAGCATGAGGACTTGCGCCTCGGCAAGGGAATGTAAATAATCCTATGCGCCCGGAGAAGTTCCGGTGGACGTGTTTTCGGACAGGGGTTCAACTCCCCTCGGCTCCACCA
>JAVVTL010000001.1:4753-67859 GCA_036653715.1 Oscillospiraceae bacterium | reverse complement strand
AAATGTATATGGTCGGGCATTGTTCGGGCGAACACATAGGTTCGCCCCTACGATTGTGTTTTATGATTTTTGGGCCTTTATTCTGCGGTCATGGCTCTTAGGGTTTTCTCTGCGAGGACGGGGACGTCCATGCCGAGCAGCTCGGCGCCGTGGGTTATTACGTCGCGGGAGCAGCCGGCGGCAAAGCCCTTGTCCTTGAATTTCTTCATGACGGATTTTACCTCCATGCCCTCAAAGCCCGTCGGGCGCATACGCGCGGCGGCACCTATAAGCCCCGTCAGCTCGTCCACGGCAAAGAGCAGCTGCTCCATGACATTGGCAGGCTCGACCTCGGAGCATATGCCGTAGCCGTGGCTCACGACGGCGTGTATGATGCGCTCGTCCACGTTTAGCTCCCGCAGAAGGCTGTCCGCCTTTGCGCAGTGCTGCTCCGGCCACTGCTCGAAGTCAATGTCGTGCAGACGTCCGACGGCAATCCAAAAGTCCTCCTCGCCCGGCGCGTATTCCTTTGCAAGATTGCCGAGCACCTTGCCGACTATCTCGGCATGCTGTATGTGGAAAGGCTCGGAATTATAGCGTTTTGTCAGCTCAAGCGCCTCATCCGGCGTTGGTATGTAGCTCATAGAATCCCTCCGTTTTTTGTTTTCTCCAATATAGTCTAAACAAAGGAAAAATGCAACAGGCCGCTTTGTGACGGCCTGTTGCATTTTTTGCCTTACGGCTTCGCTGTCGGTGTCGGTGTGAGCTTGGGAGTCGCCGTGGCGGGCGCCTTCGTGGGCGCGACCGTCGCCGTGGGCTTCACTGTGGGCTTTGCCGTCGGCTTTACCGTGGGCTTCGGGGTTGCGACAACACCGTTCGTGGGCTTCGGCGTTACCTTGCCGTTGTCGGTTCCGCAGGCGGAAAGCGTGCCAAGGAGCATAAGCGTGCATAGAAGATATGTGATGACCTTTTTCATTACTATTCCTCCGAAAAAATTCTTGCGCTTGTATTATTTGCGGTAAGTAAGGAAAATATGTTGTATTTTTTTAAAAAAGTTGTAAAATAGTGACATCAATCATAAAGGAGGCTTTTTAATGGAACTCAAGGGAAGCAAAACATTTGATAATCTGGCAACGGCCTTTGCCGGCGAGTCTCAGGCCCGTACCAAATACGACTACTACTCCTCTCAGGCAAAAAAGGACGGTTACGAGCAGATAGCCGACATTTTCGCCGCAACCGCACTGAATGAGAAGGAACACGCCAAGCTTTGGTATAAGCATATCCACGGCGGCAAAGTCGGAGACACCGTCACAAACCTCAAGCTCGCCGCCGATGGCGAGTACTACGAGTGGACCGAGATGTACGCCGAGTTCGCCAAAACCGCCCACGAAGAAGGCTTTGAGGCAATTGCCAAGGAGCTTGAGGGCGTCTGCGCCATCGAAAAAGAGCACGAGAAGCGCTATCGCACCCTCCTCAAGAACATCGAGGACGCCAAGGTTTTCTCCCGCGTCGGCGAGCAGGTTTGGGTTTGCCGCAACTGCGGACATGTCCATGTCGGCGCCAACGCCCCCACCGTCTGCCCCGTCTGCGCTCATCCCCAGGCATATTTTGAGCTTAGGGCAACAAACTATTAATTAATACTATTCCCGAAAAAAACATAAAAACGCTCCCAATCGACTGTGCCGATTGGGAGCGTTTTTTAATAATATAATTCAGGAAAAATGGCGGAACCTCCGGCTGTTATTACTTTCCGCCGGCGTCAAGCTCGGAGCCGAAGTACTCGTGGAGCTTTTCGAGGGAGGACTGCATGCCGGTATATATTTCCTCGGTCATAAAATCCCAAGGCTTTCCCGCGTCGTAGGCGTCGATTGCGCCGTGGAGACTGGCAAGCCTGTAGTGCCAGCCGTAGTCGTTGATGTTGTAGTCATAGAGGTCCACCATGCAGATGGGGTCGTAGCTCACGGAGGAAATCCACGTCTTGCCCGTTTCCTTGCCCTTGGAAAGCTCGATATTCACGATGGCGGAGATATCGGTATAAGCGTCATTCTGGCAGGAGAGCAGATTGCCGAGGCTGTAGCAGAGGTAGCCTGTCTTGACATTGCCGTTTATATCGGTGACCTCGCGCGTCTCCATGTGTTGGGGGACTCTGATGTGACCGCCGATGATTATGTCCGCGCCCTGAGTAAAGAGATAGTCCGCAAGGCTCACCTGCATGTCGTTCGGCTGGGCGTCGAATTCCTTGCCCCAGGACATGAAGACAAAGATGAAGTCCGCGCCGCTCTCCCTCACCGAGGCCATATCGGCGGAGATGAGGTCATAGTCGATGGACGAGGCTCCGGTGAGATAGTCCGTTGTGCAGATATTTACGGCGGATTCAAAGCCGGAGGCGGATATTCTGTTTGTGTCGCAGGTGTAGGACATGAAGGCGACGGAGATGCCGTTTATGTCAACAATATTTGCGCCCTTTGCGGCTGTGCGTTCCTCGGGGGTTCTGTAGGTGCCGACATGGGCAAGCCCTGCGGCGTCAAGCACGTCAAGGGTATAGTCCACGCCGACCTTATAGGAGTCAAGCGCGTGGGAGGTGGCGGTATTGACCATGTCGAAGCCGACGGCGGCGAGAGAATCGGCAAGCGCATCCGGCGACTTGAAAAACGGAAACGCGCTGTATTTTTCGCCCTGTGCGAAGGTCGTGACGAGGGAGCAGACGGAATAGTCCGCAGCCTTGACGGCTTCCGTCAGCGTGCCGAAGATGGGGACATAGTCGTAGCCCTTGTCGGTCTTCGCCTCGGTGTTAAGTCCGCTGTGCATGACAACGTCGCCTCCGACGGCTATTGTGGCGGAGATTGCCTCCTCCGGCTTCTGCTCCGGCGTGGGCGTCGGCTCCGCCGTGGCGACGGGCGAAGGCGTCGGCGTCGGGAGAACCTCAGCTGCGTTTTTAGCGCTTATCACGGCGATTACTGCCGCGGCGGCTACCAAAACAAGCGCGCAGAGGCTTATGAGTATTATTTTTAATTTCTTATTCATTGCACCATTTCCCGTATGAGATTTTACACATAATAACATGAACGCCACAAAAAATCAAAGTTTTTCGAAGGGCGTTGTAGAGGGCGAAAATGTGTGGTACAATCTCGTCCATGGATATTTTAAATAAAAACGACATATTTGAAGCCCAAATGACGGGCTACACCTCTGATGGCCGTGGCGTCTGCCGCGTCCTCGGCCACGCGGTCTTCGTAAAGGGCGCGTTGGAGGGCGAGACTTGGCGGATAAAAATACTCAAATCCGCCGGCAGCGTCGTCTATGCCAAGGGCGAGGAGCGGCTCTCCGTCTCCCCGGACCGAGCTGTGCCGAACTGTCCCCTTTTCGGCGCCTGCGGCGGCTGCGACACCATGCATATGAGCTATGCGGAGGAGCTGCGCTTCAAGCTTGGGCGCGTGAATGACGCCTTCCGGCGCATAGGCGGCCTTGAGCTTACCGCCGACGTCATTGTCCCCTCGGCGCTCACCGAGGGCTATCGCAACAAGGCAATCTACAACTTTGAACAGACAACGGACGGCCCAATCTGCGGCTTCTACCGCGCGGGCAGCCACGAGGTCGTCCCCCTCACCCGCTGTCTGCTCCAGCCCGAAGCCTCGGATGCCTGCGTCCTCGCCGTCTGCGCCTGGATGAAGGAACGCCGCGTCAGCGCCTACGATGACAGAAGCGACAAGGGCGCGATACGCCACGTCTTCGTCCGCAGCTCCGGAAACGGCGACGTGCTCTGCTGCGTCGTCTCACGCGAGGGACTCGGCAAGCACACAAAGTCGCTTGTCACCGCGCTTCAGGCGGCTTGTCCGCGCCTCGTCGGCGTTGTTCTGAACATCAACAAGACCCCCGGAAACTCCGTGCTCTCAGGCGATTTCTATACGCTTTGGGGCGAGGGAACGCTGACGGATACGCTCTGCGGGCTTGAGTTTTCCCTCTCGCCTCAGGCGTTTTATCAGATTAATCCACCGCAGGCGGAGAAGCTGTATGCGCTTGCTCTCGATTTTGCCGCGCCCGAGTCCGGCGACACAGTGCTCGACCTCTACTGCGGCGCGGGGACAATCAGCCTTGCTCTCGCCGCCCGTGCCGGCACTGTCATCGGAGCCGAGATAGTCCCCGAGGCAATCCAAAACGCCTCCGAAAACGCGGAGAGAAACGGCATAACGAACGCGGAATTCATCTGCGCCGATGCCGGAGACGCCGCCCGCGAGCTTTCCGAGCGCGGCATAAAGCCCGCCGTCGTGGTGGTTGACCCGCCGCGCAAGGGCATGAGCGAGGAAGCTGTTACTGCCGTTTCCTCCATGTCGCCCCGCCGCGTCGTTTACGTCTCCTGCGACCCCGCGACCCTCGCTCGCGACCTCAAAAAATTCACGTCCCTCGGCTACCTCCCCCTCCGCGCCACCGCCGTGGACATGTTCCCAAGGACCAGCCATGTTGAGTGCGTGGTGCTCATGGGCAGGGGTGAAGAATGATTTTTGGCTTGGACATCAATAATTAAGCGTATTGGCGACGTCATTATAGTCGGTGTATATTATTTGATGCTTCGAGTAATCGACCTCCGCGGTTGCGCTCTCGGCGAGAGGGGCAAAGAGGGCGTTGCCGCACTCGGGCGAGGGCTGTTTTTCCTGAAGACTGTTCACGCGCGTATACCAGCCGTCAAAGCCCGTGGTCTGCCGCCTTGCGGCGTCATCCTGACCGAAATACAGCAGGGTCGGCACGGCTTTGTTGCAGCCGTTTTCCCATGTCGCATCCAAATGATAGAAGCTGTCGTTCATCTTCACGATATTCCAGACGTGGCTCTCGTCGTTTGAGAAGGCAAGGCAGTTTTCTATCCCGAGCTGATCGAGCACATAGCGCATCGCGTAGGCGTAGCCCGTGCAAATCCCCTCGCCGTTAACCATCATGCCGTATGCGCCGACGTCCTCCGCCTGCTCATTATAGGTCGTCTCCTTTGACAGCCGCGTATACAGCGCGAGAACGGCGTCGGTTTTTGTGCTGCTCACCGCGCTTATGGCGCTCAGCATCGACGTGACCTTCTCCCTGAAGGCGTCCTTCGCGGCGAGCGCCTGCTCCTTCGTGTAAGCGGGGCTGTAGCTCAGCTCGATGGACTTCCCGTCCTGCGAGAGCGACATGCCGGAGAGATAGACAAACTCGCTCCTGTCAAAAATTGCCTGCGAAATTTTTGCGACCTCGTCCTCCGTCAGTGCAAAGTCGGACACATCCGCCCGCTCCGCATAGGCGTCTGCGGCGTCAAATACCGAACGGTAAGCCGCCTCATTCGGCGCGAGGTCTTTTTTCAGCGACGGGCTGATAAGATATTTGTCGTATGTGGCCTGAAGGGCGGGCTCCTGCGGCGTTTCCGTCAAAGCCGGCGTCTGCGGAGCTTCCGTCGGAGCGGGCGCCCTGTCGGGCCTGAGCGCGAAAAACAGCGCCACTCCTATCAGCACAGCCGCCGCAAGCAGCGACACCGTCAATATTGTCCTATTTGTTTTTTTGTTTTGTCTGCTCATTTGTTAACTCCTCATGGCAAGTAATTTGTTTTAAAGCGTGACCGCTCCCGCTTATTATAACCTCTTGCGAGGCAAAACGGCAATACCTCAAAAACACATTGCGAAAAACGAGAAATACTGCTTGAAATGCACGCGTTAATATGTTATATTATCGTATACGTCTGAAAAGCACCGAAAGGATTGAACATAGTTATGATGCTCGCCCTCACTATTCTACAGCTTCTCTCCGGAGTTGCGGTAACCCTCATCGTCCTTCTGCAATCCGGCAAGAGCGCCGGCCTGTCCGGCGCAATATCCGGCGGCGCGGATACCTTCCTCGCCAGAGGCAAGGCGAAGAACCTCGACGCAAAGCTTGCAAAGGCCACAAAATGGCTCGCACTCGCCTTTGTTGTCCTCACTCTCGCCCTCAACCTCATCTGATGAAATTGAAAATCGCCCGCCGGGAACATCCGGCGGGCGATTTTCGTCTTTAAAGTGACTTGGTTTTGCGCTGTCATTCCGGGTATTCGGCTCTGACGCCTCCGATAAGCTTTGCTCTCGTCCGTGCGGCGTTTACCTGCGCCTCGCCGATTTTTTTTGCGGAGAGGCGAAGAGGGACGGCGACGTCCTTGAGGTGCATGCCTATAAGTGTGTTGCCTATGTCCATGCCGGCGTCCGCTCTCACATGCTCGACAGCCACAGGCTCGCTCATGCGCTCATACACCGCGGTGGCGAAGGAGCCGCCGGCCTTGGGGCGGGGTCTGACGCAGACCGGCTCATAGCCGAATTTCTCTGCTGCCTCCCGCTCGATTATGAGCGCCCTGTTGAGGTGCTCGCAGCACTGAGCCGCCAAAAACAGCCCGCGTTCTTTTAAAAGCGGCATTATTGCCTCCACCACGGCGGCACCTGCCTCGGGCGACGAGCCTTTGCCGATGTTCTCGCCGATTATCTCGCTTGACGAGCAGCCGACGACCACCAGCCCGCCTTTAGGCGGTTTTGCGGCATCTAAAAGCTCCTCCATCGCGGCGCGAGCCTCGGACTTTATATTTTCATACATATCTGTCATCTCCAAGTCGGTCTGTTCGACCGTTTTTATTTATTCTACCACCCCCTCGGGGGTTTGACAACAGCCATCTATAATAGTATGATAATATCTTGTTCCAATTCATAGCCACGCCATTTTCTCCATACCCAAATTATATACCAGTGAGGTCCTGTTTAATGAAAAAAATCATTTGCGCACTTTTAACGGCAGTCCTTCTCTCCCTTGCCGCCTGCGGTGAGGTTGCAACCCCCGTAGTCTCCGGCGAGCCATCCTCCACCCCCGCGCCTGTCGCCACACCCACGGCCACGGCAGAGCCCAGCGCCGCCCCCTATACAAACCCCCTTTCCGGCGAGGTCATTGACAGCGATATCAGCGGCGTGCGCCCTTGGGCAGTTATGATAAACAACCTTGACAGAGCGCTGCCGCAGTGCGGCGTCTCTCAGGCCGAGATAATCTATGAGGTCCCCGCCGAGGGCGGAGTCACCCGCATGATGGCTATCTTCTCCGACATAAGCGATGTGAAGCCGCTTGGCAGCATCAGGAGCATCCGCCCCTATTACGCCGATATCGGCCTCTCCTACGACGCCATTGTCGTCCACGCGGGCGGCAGCGTTGCGTCCTACTCCGAGATGTCAAACCTCAAGGTCGATCACCTTGACGGCGTCCTCGGCCCCTATGCCGAGAAGACCTTCTACCGTGAGCCGTCCCGCATAGCGCTCGGCATGGAGCACAGCCTCTTTACAAGCGGCGACAAGCTGATGGAAGCCGCAGAGGGCGTCGGCTTCACCTTTGACCACGACGGCGGCAGCTACGACTACAAGCTCTCCTTCTCCGAGGACGCCGCAAGCCAGTGCACGGAGAAGGCGGAATACGCCAAGATAACCTTCAACGGCTACAAGTCCACAAGCTTCACCTACGACGCAAAGACCGACCTCTATACCGCCTTTGAATACGGCATCAACTATGTTGACGGCAACACCAAGGACAACATGACCTTCAAGAACATCATTGTCCTCACGGCTCCCATCTCCGTTTTGGACGATGTCGGTCGCCTCTCCGTAAAGCTCACCGGCGAGGGCGAGGGCTACTTCATCTGCGGCGGAAAATATACCCCGATAACCTGGACGCGCGGCGCAAACGACGAGCCTTTTGTCTATCATACCGCGGACGGCTCACAGCTTGACCTCGGCATAGGCTCCACCTACATCGGAATAATGGCGAAAACAGGCGCGAGCCTCGTATTTGAAAAGAAATGAAGTGTTAAGCGATGAAAAAGGGTAAAGCCCTCTCCGCCCTGCTGCTGTGCTACCTCATTTGGGGTTTGCAGCCGCTTTATTGGGATCTGCTGGAGAATTTTTCTCCCATGTTCGTTCTCTGCACCCGCATTGTGATGAGCATGTTCTTCACTTGGCTTTACCTCATCTGCAGCGGCAGGCTTCGCGAAATATTTGACACCCTCCGCAATTGGAGCGTCATGAAGTATCTCCTCCCTGCCTCTCTCTTTCTGTGCTGTGACTGGGCAATCTTTATTTGGGCCGTGGCGAGCGGGCATCTGCTCGACGCCACGCTCGGTTATTACCTGAACCCGCTTGTAATTTTCCTTGTCGGCGTGTTCGTCTTCAGGGAAAAGGGCGACGCGCTTGAGTACACCGCAGTGGGGCTTGCCTGCGTCGGCATAGCTATAAGCACCATAAGCTACGGCTCATTTCCCGCGCTGGCGCTCCTGTTCACACTCTTTTGGCCGGTCTATGCCACCATCAAAAAGGCGGTGAACGCCGACCCCATCGTGAGCGTTGCCATCGAGGCCGCGCTGATGACGCCATTTGCCATAGTCTACGCGCTCATATTCTGCCGCGGAGACGGCGGCTTGGCCTCCGTCACTTGGTCGCTCTCTCCCCTGCTGCTCTGCTCGGGCGTCATTACCGCGCTGCCCATGATTCTCTACACCTACGTCGTGAACGACCTGCCCTTCAAGGTCGTCGGCATATTGCAATATGCGGGCACCAGCATAAACTTCCTCTGCGGCATACTGTTCATGCATGAGACGCTCAGTTCCTCCAAGCTCATAATGTTCGTCTTCATTTGGCTCGGTCTTATCATCTTCACGCTCGGCAGCTTTCGCAAGCAGCGGCACCAAAAGACCGAGAGTAAGCAATGATTTTCGGCAACGGAGGCACCTATGAAGCAAAGGCTTACAGCCGCCATTTTGGCGCTCCTGCTGCTCCTTCCCGCCTGCGGCACTCAAAAAACGCCGCGTGAGCGTGCAGAGGAAAAATATCTCCCCCAAATACAGGATGCGCTCGCCGCTGTCAAAGGCTCCGCGCGAGACACGCTCTCGGACGTCACCTTTGACTTTGACCCCGCCGACGCCTACGTCGGCCCGAGCGCCGAGGACAGGGAAAAATACGGCGGCGGCAAGGTCTATGATGAGTGCGACAGCGAATACTTTGACGCAATCTGCGACCTCGTTATCGAGAACCTGCCGCAGGACGCCTCAACCTATGACAAATACCGCTACCTCGCCTGTTTTCTCTCATACTGCCTGAACTATGACCACTCGTCACTCAGCCTCATGGACATAACCCCCTACGGCGCGATAACGGGCGGGAATGCCGTCTGCCTCGGCTATGCCAACAGCTTTCTCTACCTCTGCGAGCGAGCGGGGCTGTGGTGTCGTGTGGTCAGCGGCTTTGCCTCGTGGAACGGAGAGGAGCACGGCTGGAACCTCGTCAAGCTCGAGGACGGCACCTATTACGTTGACGTCACCTGGTGCGACCAATACGGCGAGCCGAGCAGCAAGGCATGGAGCCGCTGCTTCATGCTCACCGAGGAGCGGCTTGCTCAGGACCACGGCATATGGAACGGCGGCCCCGCCACCGGGAAGACAATATATTAACCTTTAAAAAAATACCGCCCCCCGTTCATCATCGAGCGGAGGGCGGTGCTTTTTTTGAGGTTAGCGCTTGTTTGATTTTCGCCAGATTCGCTGCGCCTGTGCGGCGGCTATAAGCTCGTCGCGGAACTGCGGGGCGGCGACGGAGACAAGAAGCTCCGAGCGCTCCCAAAGGCTCTTTCCCGCAAGATTGACGACGCCGTTTTCGGTGGCTATGTAGAACGCCTGACTGCGGGGAGAGGTGACAATATCGCCCTCGAAGTGCGGCACGATTCTTGTTTTCTCCTGACCGGACTTGTCGGTAAAGGTGGAGTTCATGCAGATGAAGGCCTTTCCGCCCTTTGACATTGCCGCGCCCGTGAGGAAGTCGAGCTGTCCGCCGGTGCCGCTTATATGGCGCAGACCGGAGCTTTCGGAGCTGACCTGCCCGTAGAGGTCAACGGATATGCAGCTGTTCAGGGAGACGAAGTTATCGAACTTTGCGATGGTATAAGGGTCATTAACGTATTCGATAGGCGCGGTGAGATAGCCGGGGTTGTTGTCCAGCCAGTCATAGAGCGCACGGGTGCCGATGGCGAGACCGAACACGCCCTTGTCCCTGTCTATGTTTTTGCGCCTGTTTGTGAGCTTTCCCGCCTCAAAGAGCTTGAGGAAGGCGTCCGTGCAAAGCTCGGTGTGCATACCGAGGTCTTTGAGGTCCGATTCCGCCAGCATCATGCCGAGAGCGTCGGGCACTCCGCCGATACCGAGCTGTATGGTCGAGCCGTCGACAATATAGGGTATGACATTCTCGGCGATTTTTTTGTCTACGGCGCTCGGCTCGCGGGATGGGACGGAGGCGACGGGGTCGTTGTGACCCTCGACAACAAAGTCCACGTCGGTGATGTGTATGGACTCGCCCGCAAGGCCCCTGCAAAGAGGCAGATTTTTGTTGACCTCTATGACGACGATGTCTGCCTCGCCGACGGAGGCAAGCGCGATGCCGCTGCCCACGGAGAAGTTGAAGTAGCCGTGCTCGTCCATGGGAGTGGCGCAGATGAAGGCGACGTTGACCTTCAGAAAATTGCTGTAGTACCAGTGCGTATTGCGGAAAATCATCGGCTCATAGAAGCAAAGCCCCTTGTCGGCAAGCTTGCGCTCATAGCTCGAGCAATGCCAGCTGCTGTAGATGAAGTGTTCCTGCTCCGGGTCGCATTCCACGGTTTTTATAGGGCCGTAGATGAGCTGACCGCGTATTTTGACGTCCTCGAGCTCGTCGCGCCGCTTTGAGAGCGCCTCGTCGCAGAGCGAGGCGAAAACGGTGCCGGTGGTATATTCAACCCAGTCGCCGCTCTTTACAGCGCGGACAGCCTCCTCCGGAGTTCTCAGCTTGCTCTTGTATTCGCTCCTGTAATCCATGTTATCCTCCCAAAATGTTTTATCTGTATAGCCTGTGTTTTATTTTTTTGCCGCGCGTCCGATTTCAAGGCCGCGGTTGAATGCCGCCTCGTTAATCGGGTTCAGCTCCGGGCGCTTGGCTCCGAGCTTTTTGAAGGCGGTTTGCAGGACATTTGCGGCAGGCAGAATATCGGTGCAGCCGACTATCGCGCCCGCCATGACAAGGTTCATGACCTTTGGTGTGCCAAGCTCGTAGGCTATGGCGCCCGCGTCCACTCTCACGACGTTTATATCCGCCCTGTCCGGCTCCGTCGTGACAACGGAGCTGTTCATGAAAAGCGTGCCGCCCGTGACAAGCGAGTTTTTGAAGCGTGCCATCGAGGGGTTGTTTAGGACGACCAAATAATCGGCCTTCTCGACCTTGGGCGCGCCGACGGGCTCGTCGGAGATGACGACAAAGCAGTTTGCCGTGCCGCCGCGCATTTCCGCGCCGTAGGACGGGAAATAGGTGACGTATTTGTCCGTCGTCTCACAGGCGGTATAGCTCAAAAGCTGACCTATGACCATGACGCCCTGACCGCCGAAGCCGGCGATGATTATGGATTTTTCCATTTTTCGTCCCCCCTTACTTAGCGCGGAATTCGCCGAGCGGAAATTCCCTGATAACGGTATCGTGGACGTAATCGAGCGACTGCTGCGGGGTCATTCCCCAGTTTGTCGGGCAGTTCGAGACGATTTCGACAAAGGAAAAGCCCTTGCCTGCCAATTGATATTCAAAGGCTTTTTTGATTGCCGCCTTTGCTTTTTTGACGTTCGGTACGTCCGCGCAGGTCACGCGGGCGATGTAGGCGGGCGCTTCAAGCTGGCTCAAAAGCTCGCACATGTGCATGGGGTAGCCGTGCTCGGCAGGCTCTCTGCCGTAGGGCGAGGTGGTGGTCTTTGAGCCGACAAGGGTTGTCGGAGCCATCTGCCCGCCCGTCATGCCGTATATGCCGTTGTTCACGAAGATAACAGTGAAGTTCTCGCCCCTGTTGGCGGCGGACATCGTCTCCGCAAGGCCGATTGCGGCGAGGTCGCCGTCGCCCTGATATGTGAAAACAAGCGTTTTCGGCGTGCAGCGCTTGAAGGCGCTGGCGACGGCGCAGGCCCTGCCGTGGGGTGCCGCGACGGTGTCGAGGTTAAAGTAGGTCACGGCGAGTCCGCAGCAGCCGACGCCCTGAACATAGCAGGTGTCGTCCACCATGTGAAGCTCATCGAGGACCTCACAGATTAGCTTTGAGACGCTCGAATGCATACAGCCCGGGCAGAAGCCCGTGACTGCCCCATCAAATATGGCGGAGGGTCTAAGATAAATTTTTTCCATCATTATACCTCCTATATCTCGCCGTACAGGCGCTTTGCCTGTTCGATGATATGGCCTCTGTCAAGTATGTCGCCGCCGGAGGACAGGGCCGTGCCTATTTTTGTGCGTCCCCGAACGACGTTGTCCACATCCACGGCAAACTGTGCCGGAATCGCCATCTCCGCACAGAGAATGCCGCGCAGTTTTTTGTAGTCGAGTCTGTCATATGCCTCCGCCGGGAAGGGATAGACCTTTAGCGGCCTTATGAGGCCGACCTTATAGCCCTCGGCTCGGAGCATGGAGACGGCGGAGCGCGCGATGCGGCCGGAGATGCCGTAGGCGGTGATGATAAGCTCGGCGTCCTCGGTGAGGTAGGTCTCGTATTCGACCTCGCTCTCCTGCCAGCTCTCATAGAGCTTTGCGTCGCGCTTGTTCATGTCCTGCTGGCTCACGCGGGCGTCAAGCCCGGGGCCGCACATGACCTTGTGCTGCTCTCCCCCGTGCCGTCCCACCGCCGCCCATGTCTTTGAGGCGCGGATGGCAAGCAGCTCTTCGTCCGTTTTCTGCTCCGGCAGGAGGACGGGCTCCATCATGGTGCCCGTGAAGCCGTCCATAAGCAGGAGGACGGGATTTGCGTATTTATCGGCGAGGTCAAAGGCGCGGTAAGTCATGTCCACGGCCTCCTGAAGCGTCGAGGGGGAAAGCACCAGCATCTTGAAGCCGCCGTTGCCGGAAGCCTTGGTAGCCTGCGTGTAGTCCTGCTGGGCGGGCTGTATGGAGCCGATGCCGGGGCCGCCGCGCTGGAAGTTTGCGATGACTACGGGCAGTCTCGCCCCGGCCATCCAGCTTATCGCCTCGCTCTTGAGGGATATGCCGCAGCTTGAGGAGGAGGTCATGGAGCGCACGCCGGCGGCAGCCGCGCCGTAGGCCATGTTCGCCGAGGCAACCTCGCTCTCGCCCTGAATGAACACGCCGTTTACCTGCGGCATACGCCGTGCGAAGTACTCCGGCACGTCGTTCTGCGGGGTTATCGGGTAGCCCGCAAAAAAGCGGCAGCCTGCGCGGACGGCGGTTTCCGCCACTGCCTCGCAGCCCTTCATGAATATCTTGTCGGACATATCAGTTCGCCTCCCTGTAAACGGTTATTGCGGCGTCGGGGCAGATTGTCGCGCACATGGCGCAGCCTATGCAGTCCTCCGGGCGCACCGGCACCGCGTATTGGTAGCCCTTTGAGTTTACGGCGGCGGTCGTCTCCAACACATGCTTGGGGCAGGTATTCACGCAATAAAGACAGCTTTTGCAGGCTTCCGAGTAAATTTCTACCTTTCCCTTGGCCATTTGTCATCACTCCTTAAATATGTGTAGTGTGCAGCGCACGAAAAAACGTTTTACATCCAGTCCGGCAGCGTATTGAGGCGCAGGGGCAGGACCGGCTCCGACACCGCGGCTGAAACCTCGGCGCAGAGGCTCTCCAAAACGGAGATGAAATCAATCGGGAGGCCGCCGCAAAGCTCGCGCAGTCTTTTTTCGCCCTCAATGACCTCACGCGCCGTGGTGCCCGCGCCGAGATTCGGGCTTGCGACGAGATGAATGCCCGCAAGCCGCGAGTCGCCAGTCACGCGAGCCATGGTTTCGGCAATGTTTTCGGCGCTGCCCGACCACGGCCTGTAGGGGTTTATGAGATAAAACACGCGTGTATTCGGTCTGTTGAGGATGTGCGAAAACTGACCTATCATGTGCGCGCCCTGTGCGCCTCCGCCGACGTCCACAAGGACATGGGCGCGTTCGTCCATCAGCGTCTCCATGACGGCGGGGGCGACCGTCGGCGCGTCCATATACTGGGATTGGAAGTGAAATATTATCCCCTCGCGCTCAAGCAGCCCTGCGGCGTTTCTCGCGCGAAATAAGGGCTTTGTCTGATCCATATCGAAAAAGTGGACGCTGCGCTCGGCTTGTCCCACCATTGCGAGCGCGAGGGAGAGGGCCGTCTCCGTCTTGCCGGAGCCCGCCTCGCCTATGAACACGAAGTTCTTGTATTCGCTTATAAGCCCCTTGACGACGTCATTTTTCAATGTTGTATTTCCAATCTATTCAAGCAGCTCTCTGAAATGCTGCTCGTCTATTATTGTGATGCCGAGCGTCTGCGCCTTGACGAGCTTTGAGCCTGCGTCCTCTCCCGCGAGGACGTAATCGGTCTTCTTGGAGACGGAGCCTGCGGTCTTGCCGCCGCAGCTCTCTATGAGGGCTGTTGCCTCGTCCCGCGTCAGTCCGGGCAGTGCTCCCGTGAGGACAAAGGTCTTGCCAAGGAAGCGGTTGTCGCGCTTTTCCTCGCGGCTCTCGAAGCTCACACCCGCCTCGCGCAGGAGGCCGATTTGGTGCCTTGACTGCGGGCTGTCCAGCCACTCGCGGATAAAGCCCGCCGTAATGGGGCCTATTTCGGGCACGGCATTAAGCTCCTCGTCGGTAGCCGCTATTATTGCGTCCAAGCTGCCGAAGGCGGAGGCAAGTACCTTGCCGGCCTTCTGTCCCACCTGACGGATGCCGAAGGCGCAGAGCAGGCGCGCAAGCCCTGCGGATTTGCTGGCCTCAATGGCGGCAATCAGGTTTTCGGCGGATTTTTTGCCCATGCGGTCGAGCGTCGAGACGCTCTGTGCGTCAAGGTAGTAGATGCCCGCGGGTGAGCTTAAAAGTCCCGCCTTTATGAGGGAGTCCACGGCGGCGGGGCCCATGCCGTCGATGTCCATTGCCTCCCGAGCGGCAAAATGCGTGATATTGCGCAGGCGCTGGGCGGGGCACTCGACACCCGTGCAGCGCAGGGCGACGCCGTCCTCGTCCCGCACGATGGGAGAGCCGCACTCGGGGCAGACCGTCGGCAGACGAAATGCCACGGCATCCTTCGGGCGCTTGGAGAGGACAACCTCCAAAACCTCGGGGATTATCTCGCCCGCCTTGCGGAGCAAAACCGTATCGCCTATGCGCAGGTCGAGCTTTTCGATGAAGTCCTGATTGTGCAGGGTGGCGTTCGTGACCGTCGTCCCCGCGAGCCGCACAGGCTCCACGACGGCCTTGGGCGTTAAAACTCCCGTGCGGCCGACCTGAACAAGAATGTCGCGCACGACGCTTTCTTTTTTCTCGGGCGGGTATTTGTAGGCGACCGCCCAGCGCGGCGCCTTGGAGGTGCTGCCCAGCGCCTCGCGCCTTGCGAGTGAGTTGATTTTGATGACAGCGCCGTCAATGTCGTATTGGAAGCTGCCACGCGTTTCGCCCATCTCGTCTATGCGCGCAAGACAGTCCCCCACCGTGGTGCAGAGAAGATGCGGCACGACGTCGAAGCCGAATTCGATGAGTGAATCGAGGGCTTCGGCGTGCGTCTCATAGGTTCTGCCCTCGGATTTTTGGATGTTGAAGACAATGATGTCAAGCTTGCGGGCGGCGGCAATTTTCGGGTCGAGCTGGCGCATGGAGCCTGCGGCGGCGTTGCGCGGATTGGCAAACAGCGCCTCGCCGTTAATCTCGCGCAGGGCGTTAAGCTCCTCGAACACGGCGCGGGACATATACGCCTCGCCGCGGACGATAAGGCGCTGCGGCGCGTTCTTCAGGGTTTTTGGGAGACTGCGGATTGTGCGGAGATTCTCCGTCACGTCCTCGCCCTTGAGGCCCGAGCCGCGCGTGGCACCCCTAACGAAAACTCCGTTTTCGTATTCGAGCGACATGGACAGACCGTCGATTTTCGGTTCGACACAAAACTGCGCATCGGTTTGCGGCGACGTCTCCATCCGCTCGCAGAAGGCTTGCAGCTCATCTGCCGAGAAGACGTCAACCAAGCTCTCGAGCGGAACCTCGTGCCAAACCGGCGCGAAGCTGCTCTTGGCTGTTCCGCCGACGCGCTGCGTCGGCGAGTCCGCAAGGCGCAGGTCCGGATATTGCGCCTCCAGCTCCTCAAGACGGCGGAGGAGCGCGTCATATTGAAAGTCTGTGATGACGGGCGCGTCCTCGTCGTAGTAACGGCGATTGTGCTCGCGTATCTCATCACTGAGCTTTTTGATTTCTTGTTTGGCGTCCATATATTACCCCACATTGAAATAGGTCTGCGGCACCTGCCCGACGATGACCGTCTCTGCGACCAAAATCTCGCTGACGACCTCGGTGGAGACGGTGTTCCATGGCAAGATAACGTCGATGTCGATGACGACGTCAAGCTTTATCTGGTGCTTGGTCTGGTTTATCCCCGCCGCATCCAGCTCGTTTTTGAGGTCGATATGCGAGGAGGTAAGCATTGTTATCTCCACCGGCACCGTAGGGCCGCGGCCCAACAGAAGGCTTGAGCCAAGGAGGTTTCCGACGGGTATGTCAAGATTAAGCTTCCCGCTGTCGGAGGCTTTTATGATGCTCTTGAGAAGCTCCGAGGAGAGGGAGTTTATGCGTGCCATATTGGTGGACACGGCGGCGATGCCGCCCGCGCTGTCGCGCTCGAGGGTGACAAAATAGTCGTAGTCGTAATCGCTGTCCGCCATCATGACGCTCACGGTGTCGTTTATGCAGACGGTCATCATATCCGTCGCGTCGGAGATTGCCATGGAGCAGGACAGCTCGCGCAGGTACAGTGACGCCTGAACGATAAAGGCAAGCACCACCGAGAGCACAAGAAGCGTCACGAGCACCCGTCCCGCTCTTGCGGGCAGGGTCGGCAGATGCAAATCAATATAGATTGGTCGGCGTCTGCGCCGTCTCAGCATGGGTATCACCTCCCCATGCTATGTATATGCGGCTTAGTTGTCCAACATTTCCGCTATAGCCGACATTATTCCGAGGCGCCCGGATTCATAGGTGAGGCCGCCCTGCAAATAGGCGTTATAGGGTGCCTTCATCGGCCCGTCGGCGGAAAGCTCGATTGATGAGCCTTGAATGAACGCGCCCGCCGCCATTATGACGTCGCACTCGTAGCCGGGCATTTTCCAAGGCTCCGGGCTGACGTAGGAGTCCACCGGCGAGCCTGACTGTATGCCCTTGCAGAAGCGGATAAGGTTCTCCGCCGTCTCAAGACGCACGACCTGAATAATGTCCGAGCGCGGCTCCATCGGGCCGGGGGAGGTCGTATAGCCGAGCTTTTCGACCATGGCGGCACAGAGCGCGGCGGTCTTGAGCGCCTGAGCCGTCGTATGCGGAGCCATAAAAAGCCCCTGATACAGGAGTCGGTTATTGCCAAGCGTCGAGCCGCATTCCCCGCCTATGCCGGGGACGGTCATGCGGAAGGCGGCGTTCTCGACAAGGTCCTCCCTGCCGACCACATAGCCGCCCGTGGGCGCTATGCCGCCGCCGGGGTTCTTTATGAGTGAGCCTGCGCATATATCCGCGCCGACAGCCGACGGCTCGCAAACATCCGTGAACTCGCCGTAGCAGTTATCGACCATGATATTCGCGTTTGGCGCCTCTTTGCGCACAAGCTCGCAGAGCCTTGCTATCTCCGCAATGGTAAGAGCCTTGCGCTCGGAGTAGCCGCGCGAGCGCTGGATGTGCACGGCGGCGGGCTTCAGCTCGCGGAGCGCCTTGGCGGCGGCGTCATAGTCCGGCGAGCCGTCCGGGAGGCAATCCGCCTGCTCGTAATGTATGCCGTAAAAGGCGAGTGAGCCGAAGGCGCTGCCGTCAATGCCTATGGCGGTTCGGAGGGTGTCGTAGGGTGCGCCGGTGAGGGCAAGGAGCGTCTCCCCCGGGCGCAGGGTCGCAAATATTGCGGAGGCTATGGCGTGGGTGCCGTTCACAAAGCCGATGCGCACAAGCGCGGACGGCGCGCCGAAAACGCGGGCGTATATTTTGTCCAGCGTGTCGCGGCCCATGTCGTCATAGCCGTAGCCGGTTGTGCCGGCAAAGCAGGCGTCCGACACGCGATATTCCTGAAACGCCTCCATGACGCGCAGGGTGTTTGCGCGCGCAACCGCGTCTATCTCGGCAAAGCGGGGGGCGAGAGCAAGCTCGCAATCCTCCGCCATTTTGTGTACGCTCTCGGGTATGTTGCTAAGCTTCAATTTATTATTCCTCGAATTCCAATACTATTTTTCTGAAGGTGTCGCCGCGCTCGGCGAAGTTCCTGAATCTGTCGAATGACGAGCAGGCCGGGGACAGGAGCACCACGTCCCCCTCCCCCGCCACGGCGCGAGCACTCAAAAGTGCGGTCGTGAGGTCGGGGACAATGGTTATCGGCAGCCGCATCGGGTCGTAGAAGACGCTGTGTCTGACCGCCTCCGCAATTTTTTCGGCGGTGTCGCCTGTGAGATAGAGCGCCTTGACGCGCTCGGATATCTCGTCTGCCAGCGTGTCAAAGGGGATGTTTTTGTCGTGGCCGCCCGCGATGAGGATGGGCTTTACGCGCATGGCGCGCAGTCCCGCGATGGTGCGGGTGGGGCTTGAGGCTATGGAGTCGTTGATGTAGGAGACGCCGCGCAGCTTGCGGATAAGCTCAAGCCTGTGAGCGACGCCGCCGTAGGTGCGGGCCACGCCCCTGCACATCTCCGGCGAGATGAGGCCGTCCACCGCCGAGAATGCCGCCATGTAGTTTTCGACGTTGTGGACGCCGGGCAGGAGTATTTCGGAGGCGGGAATAATCGGCTCGACCTCGTAGCGGCGGGAGAAATATATCATGTCATCCCGGCAAAAGACGCCGTTTTCAACTGTCTCGCGGCGGCTGAAGAAGCTGACTGCCGCCCCGGCCTCCTCCGCAAACCTTGCCGTATAGGGGTTGTCGCGGTTGAGGATGAGCCTGTCTGACTTGGTCTGATTTGCGAAGATGCGGCGCTTGGCGTTCACATAGTCGTCAAAGTCGGGGTGTACGTCTAAATGGTTCGGCGAGACGTTGGTGACGACCGCCGTGTCCGGGCGGATGTTGATGCTGTGGAGCTGGAAGGATGACAGCTCGAGCACGGCAAAGTCCTCCGGCAAAAAATCCGGTATTTCGGTGAGGAGGGGCTTGCCGATATTCCCGCCCAAATGCGTCCTGTGTCCACCCGCCCTGAGCAGCTCGGCGATTATGGAGGAGGTCGTGGTCTTGCCGTCCGAGCCTGTTACGGCAATGGTTTTGCAGGGACAGAGGGCGAAAAACGCCTCCATCTCGCTTGTTATGACGGCACCGCGCTCAGCCGCGGCAATCAGCGCCGGGTGGCTCGGCAGCAGGCCGGGAGTGCGGAAAATAACATCAAAATCAAGCTCGTTAAGGTATGAGTCGCCCAGTCTGAGTCTTGCGCCGAGGGAGGCGGCTTCGGTTGCCGCTATGCCTATTGCCTCCTCGGAGCGCTTGTCGCAGACGGTGACGGCGACGCCGTTTTTAAGGAGCAGCTCTATAAGCGGGGCGTTGCTGACGCCGATGCCGATAACGGCTATGCGGCGGCCTCGCAGTGAATTGACATACTCGTCAAGAGTCATAATATTGCACCTCTCAATCTTTACAATTATACCGCCTCCGAAGGTCAAATACAATAATTTTGTTGACTATCCTGTCGCAAGGGTGTTAAAATACCGAGGCGAGTAGGCCGAGCGGCCGCGGGCATAAGGCGAAAGCCTGTGCGTGAGGAAAGTCCGGGCTCCATAGGGCAGGATAACGGGTAACACCCGCCAGGGGTAACCCTCGGACAAGTGCAACAGAGATATACCGCCGCGCTTTTGCGCGGTAAGGCTGGAAAGGCGAGGTAAGAGCTCACCCGCCGCATGGAGACATGTCGGTGCTGTAAACTCTATCCGGAGCAACGCCGTGGAGGGACATTAAGACCGGCCCGGTCGTCCCGAGGAGGCGGCTATAGCAGGACGGCAACGTTCGGCATAGATAGATGGTCGTTCAAGACAGAATCCGGCTTATAGACTTGCTCGCAAACAAACTGCGGCAGACATTTGCATGTCTGCCGCAGTTTTCTCTGCCAAAACATGGTTTTGGACAGAGAAACTGCCGCCGCGGCGGGGATTTCAAATGACAAGGGGGCTTCGCCCCCATTTTCAAACTTTTCCCCCGTGTTTAATCGGGTGGTACCGCTTTTTTACAGACCGAATGCGGCAGACATTTGCATGTCTGCCGCATTTTTCTCTGCCAAAAACATGGTTTTGGACAGAGAAACTGCCGCCGCGGCGGGGATTTCAAATGACAAGGGGGCTTCGCCCCCATTTTCAAACTTTTCCCCCGCGTTTAATCGGGTAATACTGCTTTTTACAGTCGGAATGCGGCAGACATTTGCATGTCTGCCGCATTGTTAGCTTGAAAATTTTATTCTGCCCAGTTGTGCCAGACGTTTTGGACGTCCTCGTTGTCCTCGAACATCTCGAGCATTTTCTGCATGTTTTTGATGTCGCCTTCCTCGGTGAGGTTTATGAAGGTCTGCGGGACCATTTCGACCTGAGCGGAGAGAAGCTCGTAGCCGTGCTCGGTGAGGTAGTCCGCGACGGGCGTAAGCTCGTCCGGCTCGGTGTAGACCTGGAATACGTCGCCGTCCTGTTCCATATCTGCGGCTCCTGCCTCGAGCGAATCTTCAAGGACCTTGTCCTCGGAAAGCTCGCCCTCTTCGTTGTTCACAACGATGACGCCTTTTCTGTCGAACGACCAGGAGACGCAGCCGGTGGCGCCCATGTTGCCGCCGTATTTGTCGAAGAAGTGTCTGACCTCGGACGCGGTGCGGTTGCGGTTATCGGTCATTGCCTCGACTATGAGAGCCACGCCGCAGGGGCCGTAGCCCTCGTAGTTTATGGACTCAAAGCTGTCGGTGTTGCCGCTGCCCAAGCCTTTTTCGATGGCGCGCTTGATGTTGTCGTTGGGCATGTTTGCGGCCTTGGCCTTTGTGACGACTGCGGCGAGGCGGGAATTGTTGATGGGATCTCCGCTTCCGCCCTCTCTGACAGCGACGATCATTTCTCTTGCGATTTTGGTAAAGGCCTGCGCACGCTTTGCGTCCACCGCGCCTTTGGTTTTTTGTATGTTATGCCACTTGGAATGTCCGGACATTGTAACAGCCCCCATGTGTATATTTAACTCAATTTTAGCACCTTCGGCCCGTATTGGCAAGGGCAAATAAAAAACGGGCGGAATTTCAGAGAAAATTTCGCCCGTTCGCTCATTATTTTGATGCCGGAATCAGCAGCACCCTGCCGCAGATGCTCTCGTCCTCGGCAATTCCGTTTATTGCCTTTATTGCCTCGCAGGTCGAGCAATATTTTTTTGCCAGCGTCCAGAGAGACATGCCCTCCCCCGCTCTCACAAGTGTCACCGAAGCGCCGCCCGTCGCCGGGGCTTCCTCGCGCTTCACTATGTCCGTCACCTGTGACAGCTCCTTCTCGCAGCTCAGCGTTACGCAAAAATCAACCGACAGGCGCAGCTCCACAGACTTCTGCGCGGGCGTCGCGTATACCGAGCAGCAGACGGCACTGACGGAGGTCACCGTGAAGCCCTCCTCCGGTTCCATGCCGCATTCGGCGTTTATGCGGCGTGAGACGCTCTGTAAGGCGCCGGTGTCGTCCGTGTAGACGATTTCCGCCGTTACCCTGCACCGCAGCATCCCCTTCTCCCAAGTCGCCTCAGAGGCGCGGCAATAGGCTCCGCAGACCTCGGCGACCGTCTGCTCCGTCTCCGCGCGCTCGTGGAGCGCACAGTTCATGGGCACGCGCCGCACGGCGCATTTTACCTTCCCCGACTGCCTTGTCGGCTCCAAGACATGGCGGTTGCTGTAGCAGTCCGAGATATAGCTCACGTTCACGCTGTCCGTGCATACCGTCTGCGCGACGCAGTGCAGCTCGCAGGAAAGGCCCTTGTCCCCGCCGGAGAGGGTTGCCGGCTCTATATATACCGCTGTCAGCAGCATACTGACGTCGCAGTCCGGCGCTGTCAGCTCGCAATCCGTCTCCACAAGCTGTGAAAAGGCGGTCTCAAAGCTGAGGCTTGTCAGTGCGCCGCTATCTGCCGCGCAGTAGACGACGCAGACCACGGCTCTGCCTTTTATTACGAGCTTGCTGCCGACGTACTTCACATCGTCAAGCATAAGCTCCGCCGTGCTGCGGAGAATCTCGTTCAGCGGCGGTCTGCCCGCCGGCACGCGGTATTCGTCGGAGACGACAAAGGTTTTCTCCTTGACGCAAACCACGGGGCACACGTCCTCGCTGAGAGCAAGCGTTTTTATGTCGCAGCAATCCTCGCCCGCGAGCCGCTCGCAGAATTCCATTACGCCTCTGTCGTAGCACTCGAGGCATATTGCCACGCAGGCACGCACCACTAACTTCCTTGGGTTCAGCATCCGCGCCTCAAGGCTCACTATCGTGAGCCGCGCCACCGGTACCGAGTCCTGACTCACGCCGGGCGCATTCAGCTCGACGGAAAACGGTATAGCCACGCTGATGCAGCGTGCGCCCTGACCGTCCTCCGGCACATACATGACACTCGCGGCGACGCCCGCCGAGAGCGACACGGAGCCGACTCCGACCTCTTTGCTGCGGATTATCACGGCACCCTCAGCGCCGAGAATACGCTCTATGTCCGGCATGGTGTCGGGCACGACGGTCTCGACGGCCTCCTCGCGGGTATCGCAATACCTCCACACCTTATCGTAGCAGACGACCGTTCGTTTTCCCATCATCACGTCCATATATACCTCTCCTTGCCGTGTTTTTCTCTACAGACTATGTGCCGAGAGAGGCATATATGACGGCTTGTTCCGCCTTGGGCGGCTTTAGTCAGCTCTTGCCGCCCTTGCGGCGGTTTAGCAGCTTTGCAATGAAGGCCGGTGCTTTTATGACGATTATTTTCACAGCTTACCTCCCGTTAACAGCATCGAATGAACCAGATACCGAAACAAATCAGCCCTATCGCAAGGGCAAACCACCAAAAGCCGGCAGGCAGAATGAGAGCCAGCACGATGACTATCCCGGCGACAACGGCAATGGCTCCAAGCATATTCCCACGCCCACGTCTTCGGCGCATATAAACACCCCCGCGCATATGTAGTCGTTACATTATACGCGGGGGCTGTCGCTCATGTTCATGTTTTATTTTCCCAGTCCCTGTGACGGGCGGATATGTCATAGAGGCGCTCATAGCTCGCATAGCGGCTCGGAGAGACTTTTCCGGCGGAGACCGCCTCGCGCAGGGCGCAATCCGGCTCACGCAGATGTGCGCAGTCGTCAAAGCGGCAGCGGCCGATGTAGGGGGCAAATTCCGGGAACACCCTTTGCAGTTCATCCTTGGGGACGGGGTCCATCATCTCGACGTCAAAGGAGGCAAAGCCGGGCGTGTCGGCTATGTAGGCACCGCCGAGGTCGAAAAGCTCCACATGTCTGGTGGTGTGCCGACCGCGCCCGAGCTTATCGCTCACCTCGCCGATTGCTAAGGAGAGACCCGGGGCGAGAGCGTTCAGGAGACTTGACTTTCCGACGCCGGAGTTGCCGGAAAAGGCGCAGACCGAGCCTTCGATTTCACGGCGCAGCTCCGACATGCCCTCGCCCGTGACGGCGCTGGTGCGGATGAGCGTATAGCCCGTGGTGGCGTAGATATCGTAAAGTCTCTCGCACTCAAGCAGGTCGGATTTGTTTATACAGATGATGACGCGGCAGTTTTTGTGCTCCGCGATGGTCGTGACCCTGTCTATAAGGAAGGGGTCCGTCACCGGGTTTACCTCTGCGGCGACGGCAATGAGCACGTCGATATTCGCGACGGAGGGGCGCAGAAAGAAATTGCGGCGCGGCAATATGACGTCCACGCGCCCCTTGCCCTGCGCGTCACGCGAAAATTCCACTCTATCCCCAACCAAGGGGGAGGAGTTGTCATGGCGGAGGCGTCCGCGCCCTCTGCACTCGATGATTTCGCTCTCGCATTTAACGTAGTAGAAGCCGCTGAGAGCCTTGATTATTGTTCCCTCCGGCATCAGGCACCCTCCGCCGCGGGACTTGGGGGCGTGGGCAAGGTCGGTGTGGGTGAAGGCGTCGGCACAGGCTCCGGCGAGGGCGTTTCCTCCGGCCCGAGGGAGACCCAAATATATATTTTGGTGTGCTCGTCCACGTCGCTGTATGCCTGCACGCTCTGCTTGAAGACGATGCCCTTGTCGTAGTCGCTGTTCACATAGGAGGCGGTGCCCTGACTGAGATTGGAGCTTGTAACCATTTTCCAGGCCGACGCCTCACTGAGTCCGATAAGGCTCGGCATGGTGACGGTCTTGATGCTGGGGCCGCCGCTGACGGAGATATAGACCACGGAGCCTGCGGGGAGCTGCTCGCCCGCCGCCGGACTTGTGCTGATGACATAGTCCTCCGTGACCTTATCGGAGGCCTCGACGGTTGACTCCACGCGGAAGCCGGCATTCTGAAGCTCGAGCGTGGCTTCCTGATATTGCTTGTTGACGACATTGGGTATGTCGGTCTGAACCACGCCGGTGCTGACGGTCAGCTCGACCGAAATATGCTCCGGCACGACCATCATGCTGCGCCCTGCCTCGGGCTGCTGGCCGATTATTACGCCGTCCGCCACCTCGGGGTCGATGGAGTATTTGACGGTGAAGGTGAAGACGGAGCTGAAATCCCTGTTGTTAATGATTTCCTCATAGGAGGAGCCGACAAAGTTCGGCATATCCACGCGCTCTGCCACGCTGAAGATATCCTTCAGCCAATAGTTCCAAAGGAACACAAATACAAGCATGATAAACACGAGTATGCCGCAGGCGCCTGTGAGAATACTCACCTTGCGCGAGCGCTGGCGGCGGCGCCTGTATTTTTCGTTTGTCAGCTCGCCCGCGTTGCCTATGGGGCGCACATCGGGGATTATGCCGCTGTCAAAGAAGACGTCGTCCAAGGGCTGGCTGGCATGGGCTATGGCTACGGCCTGATGCTTGCGGAAATGCTCCAAATCCTCCAAAAGCTCGGTGGCGGACTGGTAACGCTCGTTAATGTCGGCGCACATGGCACGGAGGGTTATACGCGCAAGCTCCGGCGGTATGTCGCGGTTTATGTCCGAGGGCGGCTTCGGCGAGCCGGAGATATGGAGCATGGCAATCTCTGCCGAGGTTTCGCCGTCATAGGGCAGAGTCCCGGTAAGCATCTCGTACATGACGACGCCGAGGGAATAGACGTCGCTTCTCGTGTTCGGCACCTCGCCCCGCGCCTGTTCGGGGGCGATATAGTGGACGGAGCCGAGCGCCTGGCCGCTTTTGCCCTCCTGAGCGCTCTCAAGCGCGGCTATGCCGAAGTCTGCGACCTTGATGGTGCCGTCCTTGAGAATCATGATGTTTTGGGGCTTAATGTCCCTGTGGATGATGCCCTTTGCATGTGCGTGCTCAAGCGCCTTTGTTATTTGGACGGAGAAATGCATGGCCTCCTTCCAACCGAGGGCGCCCTTTTTGGTCATATACTGCTTGAGGGTTATGCCCTCGATAAGCTCCATGACGATGTATTCCACGGAATCGGAGTGGCTGACGTCGTAGACGGAGACGATATTCGGGTGGGACAGCATGGCGACGGCCTGAGCCTCCGCCTGAAAGCGCGCCCTGAATTCCGCATCCTGCGCCATGTCCTCACGCAGTATTTTGACAGCCACATAGCGGTTAAGCCTGTGACACATTGCCTTATAGACGACGGCCATTCCGCCGGCGCCGATAGTCTCGAGTATTTCATATCTGTTGTCCAGATATGTGCCGAGATATTTATCCATTTTGTTATCCATAGCCGCCTCCATGGGGGTCATTTTGATATTAGTACTATCGTCACGTTGTCCCTCGCGCCGCGCGCAAGCGACTCTCCCATCAGCGCCTTGCCGAGAGAGAGCGGGTCGCCGTGCGACTTTGCGAAAGCGGACAGCTCGTCGTCGTCCAGCATATTGGTAAGCCCGTCGGAGCAGAGAAGGAGCATGTCGCCCCTCATGAGCTTGGGCGCGAAAATGTCGCAGGGCACGCGCTCGTCCACGCCCAAAACGCGCGTTATGACGTTTCTGCGGGGATGGGACCTTGCTTCCTCCGGCGTTATATCGCCTCTGTCAACCATCTCCTGCACGAGGGAGTGGTCGCGGGTTATTTGGGTGGCGCGGCCTCTTGAGATTTTGTAGGCTCTGCTGTCACCGACGTTTAGGACAAAGGTTCGGCTCTCGTCCATCACGGCGGCGACCATTGTCGTACCCATACCCGTGTACTCGCTGTCAAAGCAGGAATAGCTGTAGACCATATTGTTGGCGTCTGCGCAGGCCTGCGTCATTATGGCGGCGCAGTCCGGCCTTTTCAGGCGCGAGGCGGTGAGCTTTGTCACCGCGTGGGTCATGAAGGCCTTGGCGGCGACGTCGCTCGCGACGTTCCCCGCTTTCGCGCCTCCCATGCCGTCGCACAGCACGGCGACGAGACAGCCTCTTGAGTCGATGCGCTCAATAAGGAAGCTGTCCTGATTTTCCCGTCTTACTTTACCCCTGTCCGTGATGCCAAAACTGTTCATTGTTCTCCTATGGGGGGGAGGGGCTTATCTGCCCTCCGCAGTTTTCTTTCTTAGCTGGCCGCAGGAGGCGTCAATGTCTCCGCCGAGCTTGCGGCGCACCGTCACGTTTATACCCTCGCCTATAAGTATATCTTCAAATTCCTTCAGCCGCTTGGGCGGCGTCGGTAAAAATTTGCTCTCCTCAACATGGTTCAACGGAATAAGGTTCACATGTGCCGAGACTCTCTTGGCGTGGGCGGCAAGAAGCCGCGCCTGCGCGATTGAGTCGTTCACGCCGTCAATCATGGCGTATTCAAAGGATATTCTGCGCCCCGTCGCGGCGAAATATCGCTCGCAGGCGCACATAAGCTCCTCCACTCCCCTGCCCCTGTTTGCGGGCATGAGCCGCGAGCGGGTCTCGTCGTCGGGAGCATGGAGAGATACGGATAAGGTCAATTGTAAATTAAGTGCGGACAGTTTGTCAAATTTTTCTGTAATTCCGCAGGTGGAGAGGGAAATATGGCGCATACCGATGTTCATTCCGTCCGAGGAATTCACGAGGCGCAGGAATTTTATGACATTGTCGAAGTTGTCCAATGGCTCGCCTATGCCCATGAGGACGATGTTGGAGATGGGAAGTCCCGAGTCCTTTTGGGAGAACATGACCTCGTCCAGCATCTCGGACGGCTCCAGGCAGCGCTCAAGTCCGCCGATGGTGGAGGCGCAGAAGGCGCAGCCCTGACGGCAGCCGACCTGCGTGGAAATGCAGACTGTATTGCCGTATTTGTAGCGCATGACGACGGTCTCGACGGCGTTGCCGTCGCGCAGCTGCCAGAGATATTTTATGGTGCCGTCCTCGGCGGAGACCTGCTTTCGCAGGGGCGTCGGCGGCTCAAGGTAAAATGCGGCGGCGAGCTTATCCCGCAGGGACATGGAGAGATTTGTCATCTCCGCAAAGCTCTCTGCCCCCTGTGACAGCCAGCGATACACCTGAGCGGCGCGGTATTTCGGCTCGCCGATGGCGACAAGCGCTGCGGCAAGCTCCTCCGGCAGCAGGGATTTTATGTCGATTTTATCAGTTTGCATATAAAAAATCCGTCCGTTCCGTGTATCTGCGGCCAATAGGTCTGCATTTTTTCCGCCGAAAAATCGGGGTTTGTGTCAAGAAACGCGGCGACGACGTCCTCATTCTCGCGTTTCAGCACCGTGCAGGTCGAGTATAGCAGCACGCCGCCGGGCTTCACACAGGGGGCGAGGCCGGAGAGGATGGCCCGCTGTATTTCCGGAAGCGGCAGCAGCTCCTGCTCGGATTTGTAGCGTATCTCGGGCTTTTTGCGTATGACGCCCATGCCGGAGCAGGGGCAGTCCGCCAAAACCACGTCGGCAAAATTTATGAGGTCGGCGTCCGGCGTTCTCGCGTCCATGGTGCGCGCCTCTATGCAGTCTATGCCGAGCCTTGCGGCGCCCTCGGAAATTTTTGTGAGTTTTTTTGTGCCTATATCGCAGGCAATTATGCGGCCGCTGTTTTTCATTTGGATTGCGGCGGCAAAGCTCTTGCCGCCGGGCGCGGCGCAGGCGTCAAGAACGTTCATGCCCGACGCGGCTCCGGATTCGAGTACGGCACGGCGCGCGGCCTCGTCCTGAATGTAGAACAGTCCCGAAAGAAACTCGGGCAGCGAGGTTAGTCTGCCGACCTCCTGAAGCAGGAGGCAGTCCGAAAGCTGGCCGTGCGCGACCTTTGCACCGCGCTCGGTGAGCAGGAGCGAGAGGCTTTCCGCGTCCGTTTTGAGGGTGTTGACGACGGCGCAGATGGGCGGCTCGGTATTGTTGGCGGCAAAAAACGCCTCGGTGAAGTCATAGCCCCGCTCGGCAAGGAGCAGCTCCGCAAGCCAAAGCGGATGGCTGTATTTTGTGGCGAGATACCCGGCAGTCCCCTCCCCCGGTATTGGCGGGAGGCTTGCGGCGTTCTCGGAAATCCGACGCAGGACGGCGTTCACAAGTCCCGAAGCGCGCTTGCTGTCCGAGGTCTTGCAGAGGGCGACGCCCTCGTCCACGGCGGCGCTTTTGGGGATTCTGTCCATAAAGAGGAGCTGTGCGGCGGAGAGGCGCAGAATGTCCAGCACCTTCGGCTCCAGCCTTTTTGGGGGGACTGTGGAATAGCTCGCTATGCAGTGGTCAAGCAGGGCCGTATTTTGAAGGACGCAATAGACAATCCGCGTACAGAGCGCGGCCTCACGCGTGTCAAGGCCGCCGGAAGTTATGACCCTGTCGAGCGCGGATTCGGAGAACTCGCCCGAACGGCGATATCTCTCAAGTGCGGCGAGCGCCGCTTTGCGCTCATTCACAGGCTTATCGGGTGGCCAAGGAGCCAGTCTGACGCACGGACGCGCTTTTTGCCCGGTGCCTGCAATTCTGTTATGAGAAGCGTCGCGCCGTCCGCGCAGGCAATTTCAATGCCGCGCTTTCCGGCGGAGACGAGGGCACCCGGCGCTTTATCGACGCGGTTCTCGGTGTATTCGGCCGAGAAAACGCGGAAGGACGCGCCCTCAAGCTGCATCGTGGCGACGGGCCATGGGTCGAGGCCGCATATATGTTTGACTATATCCCTCGGCGACTTGTTCCAGTCAATCGGGCAGATGCTTTTATCAAGCTGCTTGACATAGGTCGCCTTTTCGGCGTCCTGAGCCGTCCTTGGGGCGGTGCCGCGCTGCATATCGCGCAGTGTGCGGACGAGCAGGCTCGCGCCCATGTCGGCAAGTCTGTCAAAAAGCTCGCCGGCCGTCTCAAACTCGCCAATCTCGGTTTCGTCGGTATAGATTACATCTCCGGCGTCCATGTCGTGCGCGAGGTACATGGTGGTGACGCCCGTGGTTTTGTCGCCGTTAAGGACTGACCACTGGATGGGGGCTGCGCCGCGGTATTTCGGGAGCAGCGAGGCGTGGACGTTTATGGCGCCCATGGTCGGCAGGGCGAGGATGTCGTCCGGGAGCAATTTGCCGTAGGCCACGACGACAAGGACGTCCGGCCTAAGCTCGCGAAGCAGCTCCGTCGCCGCGCCGTCGCGCAGCTTCTCGGGCTGGAAGACTGCGAGCGAGCTGCCGAGGGCAAGCTCCTTGACGGGCGAAAACGCGGGTCTCATTCCCCTGTCGCGCGGCTTGTCCGGCTGGGTGAAGACGCCGACAATGTCAAAGCCGTTTTCAATAAGAGCCTTCAGCGACGACGCCGCGAAATCCGGTGTTCCCATGAATACGATACGCATGCTCAGTCTACCTCTGTCTCGTCGTTGCCGCCGGAAATTTCCTCCTGAGTGAGCATACGCTCCGCCAAGGCGGTGAATAAAACGCCCTCAAGATGGTCTGCCTCATGGCAGAAGGCGCGCGCCGTAAGTCCCTCGCCGGAGACTTCGAAAAACTTGCCGTTTCTGTCCTGCGCCCTCACGGTGACGTTCATGGGGCGGCGGACGAGGCCGTATTCTCCGGGGACGGAGAGGCAGCCCTCGGGTCCGTTTTGCTCGCCGGAGCACTCGATGACCTCGGGGTTAATCAGCTCGATGACGTATTCCTCCTCGCCCTCCGGGACGTTTGTCTCGAGGACAAGTACCGCGCGGCGGAGAATGCCCACCTGCGGCGCGGCAAGACCGACGCCGTTTGCCGCAAGCAGCGTCTCCTTCATGTCGTCCAAAAGCTCCCAGAGGCGGGGCGAGAAGTCCGTCACCTCGCGGCAATGCTTGCCGAGCGCCGGCTGTCCTGTAGTAAGTATTTTTCTAAGCGCCATATCCACAACTCCTAATCCGCGGGATTGTTATCCGCATAAATTGAAACATCTCTGTATTTTTTATCGAGTGAAAAGCCGATGACAAGCTCGGATACCGCCCTGCGCAGACCCGCGCCCGCCGGGGCGCAGAGAGTTACGCGGTAGCGGTAGCGGTCCATTACCCTCACCACCGGCAGCGGCGCGGGGCCGAGGACGCGCGTGCCGTCGACGCCTCTGATTGAGTGAATAAGCTCGTCCCTCGCGGCGGCGGCACAGCGGAGCACCGAGGTCTCGTCCGTCCCGGAGACGGTGACCGCCAAAAGCTCCGCAAACGGCGGGGAAAGCTGCAGGCGGCGCAGCTCAATCTCGGAATTGTAAAAGCTGTCGTAATCCTGAGCGGCGGCCTGACGTATCACCTGATTTTCCGGGGTGAAGGTTTGGATGACCGCGCGGCCGGGGCGTTCAAAGCGCCCGGAGCGACCCACGACCTGAGTTATCAGCGAAAAGGTGCGCTCCGCCGAGCGGTAATCGCCGGCATAGAGGCTTTGGTCCGCCGAGATTACGCCGACAAGGGTGACGTTTTCGAAGTTAAGTCCCTTTGTGACCATCTGCGTGCCGACCATGATTGGGATGTTCTCCTCGCGAAAGCGGGAGAGCAGGGCGTCGTGCCCGCCGGCGGGGACAACGGTGTCCGTGTCCATTCTGAGGATGGAGACGCCGGGAAACAGCTCCGAAAGCTCCTCCTCCACCTTTTGCGTGCCCGCGCCGACGTAGCTGAAGCGACCGCCGCAATCGGGGCAGACGCTGTCTATGCGGGCGGTGTAGCCGCAGTAGTGGCAGAGCAGTTTTTTGCCGTAGCTGTGGTAGGTGAGGCTGACGCTGCAGCGCGGGCACTTATAGGTGTAGCCGCATTCGACGCAGGTTATGAGCCTGTTTGCGCCTCGTCGGTTCAGGAAAAGTATGCTCTGTTCGCCGGTTCGGAGATTTTTTTCAAGCTCCTCGCGGAGGACGGAGCTTATTGCTCCGCCGTTGCCTCGGCGCAGCTCGCGCTTCATATCGACTATCTCGACGCTCGGCAGGGCAAGCTCGTTGAAGCGGGTCGGGAGCGAAAAATAAGCGTAGCGCCCCGTCTGCGCCCAATAGCGGCTCTCGACATCCGGCGTCGCGGAGCCCAAGAGCAAAAGGGCGTTTTCGGCGCTGCAGCGAAATTTCGCCACGTCTCTGGCGTGATAGCGGGGGGTGTTTTCGGACTTATAGGTGTCCTCCTGCTCCTCGTCGATTATTATTATTCCCAGCTTTTCCACAGGCGCAAACACGGCGCTGCGTGTTCCTATGACAACGTGTGCCAGTCCCTGCTTTATGCGGCTCCATTCGTCGTAGCGCTCGCCTATGGAGAGGCTGCTGTGCATGACGGCAATCTCGTCGCCGAAGTGGGAGGAGAAGGTGCGCAGCATTTGAGGGGTCAGGGCAATTTCCGGGACGAGGAGAATTGACGACCTGTCTCTTTTTAGCATCTCGTCGATAAGGCGGATATAGACGGTGGTTTTTCCGCTGCCCGTGACGCCGAAAAGGAGCGCACCCGAGGCCTTTTTCCCGTCCGCCATGGCGAGGATGCCGTCAAACGCGAGCTTCTGACTCTCCGACAGCTCCGGCGTGGGGATAAGCTCGCCCTCGAAATGGTCGGGGCGGCGGAAAACCTGCTCCGTCTCGACCTCGACAAGTCCTGCGTCGACAAGGACCTTCAGCGACTGAAGGGAGGCGCCGGTAAAGGCGCGCAGCTCCGCCGAGGAGACGCGACCCGTCGTACAGAGAGTCCGCAAAAGCTCGGCCTGCTGGGGCGCTCTGCGGGATTTTTGCGCCGCCAGCTCTGCGGCCTCCTCAACCGGGATGGCGAGGGAGAGCATGTCCACGGTCTTATCGCCGGCGCGGCGTCTGCCCTTTGTGCACCAAAATCCGGCGGGCAGCATCGCCCTTATCGCGTCGTATACCGTGCAGAAAAAGCGCTCTCGCATCCAAAGAGCGAGCTTGAGCTGAGCCGGCGTGAGGAGGGGCTGCGGGTCCGTGACGCTCGTCACGGGTTTCAGCTTTTGGAAGGCGCTGACCTCGGAAAGCGCGAGGACTATCCCCTCTGCGGGGCGGTTCCCGCGTGAAAACGGCACGACTACCCGCGCACCCGGCAAAACGCCTGCGCGAAGCTCGGCGGGTATGGAGTAGTCGTATGGCCGATCCAAACCGTAGCTGATACCGGAGACGGCGATTTTTGCAATTGTCATGTCCGGCATACGGCTCCGCCTTTCAGGATGAGTGGATAATTGGCAGGGCGGGGCTATGCCCCGCCCTCAACGAACTGAAACTTATTGCCGCTCTTTGATGGTGAGCTTGCCGGAATAGACCTCGTCAATTGCCTGGGATACCGGCTTTTTTTCGAGGAATTCGCAGTCTTCCTCTGCCTTTTGGGAGATGCCGCGCGCTCTGCGCGAGACAAGGTTTACAAGGAGATAACGGCTGCCGACCTTCTCAACAAGGTCGGAAAGCGGTGGGTAAAGCATCATGATAAAAGCACCTCTGTTATAAGATTTAGTCGCTCCGCCGCTCGGCATTTTTCGGCGGTGATGATGGAATCCAATTCGTTTGCGGCTGCATCGGGGTCATCGTTTATGACGATGTAGTCGTAATTATGCGCCTCTGCGCACTCGTTTTTTGCCTGAAGAAGGCGATGTCGGATTTTTTCCTCGGGGTCTGTCTTTCTCCTGCGAAGTCTGCTTTCAAGCTCGCTCGCACAGGGCGGTATGATGAAAATCATAATGGCGCTTGGGTCATTTGACCTGACCTGAGCCGCGCCCTGAACCTCTATGTCCAAAACGACGCTCACGCCGGAGGCAAGCTTGTCCTCGACGTAGTCACGAGGCGTACCGTAGCAGTTGCCGACATACTCGGCATATTCCAAAAGCTCTGCGCTGTCTGCCATCTCCGCAAAGCGTTCGCGGGTGATGAAAAAATAATCTCTGCCGTGCATTTCGCCGTCTCTCGGAGGGCGGGTGGTGACCGAAACGGAAAAACAGAGGTCGGAGCGCCGTGCCATGACCTTGCCTATGACCGTGCTCTTGCCGGCTCCCGATGGGCCGGAAATCACAATGAGCTTTCCGCGTTTATTCTTCACCATCGGACGCACCTCCCTCAATCGACTCGCGCTCTGTGGCGTCGTCGGCGACAATTTCCTCCGGCGTCAGCGCCGAGAGGAAGACATGGCCGCTGTCCGTTATTATAACGGCTCTCGTCTTGCGTCCGTAGCTCGCGTCGATGAGCGAGCCGCGCTCGCGCACGTCCTGAATTATTCGTTTTATCGGAGCCGAGTCCGGCGCCACTACAGCGACAAGACGCCCCTCGGAAATCATGCTCCCGAAACCGATGTTAATAAGCCTCAATGCCGGTCACTCCACATTCTGAATCTGTTCGCGGATTTTTTCTATCTCGGCCTTGAGGTCAATAACCACATAGGCTATCTCGGCATTCTGGCACTTGGAGCCGATGGTGTTCGACTCGCGGTTAAGCTCCTGAATGAGGAAATCTATTTTGCGACCCGCCGGGGAGTTTCCGCTTATCATCCCCTTGAGCTGCGAGAGATGGCTGCGAAGACGAACGGTCTCCTCATCCACCGCTATTTTGTCGGCGAAGACGGCGCATTCGGTGAGAATGCGGCTCTCGTCCACGGAGTGGTCCCGCAAGACGTCCCGAAGCTTTTGCTCAAGGCGCGCGCGGTATTCGGAGACCGTGGCGGGTGCGTTTTGCTCGACAATCCCGGTGAGACGGCCGACGTTTTCGATGCGGGCGGCGACGTCGTCGCGGAGCTTTGCGCCCTCGCGGGTTCGCATATCGTCAAAGTCCGAGAGCGCGCGCCCGAGTATCTCGAGCAGGCCGGCGGAGAGCAGGTCGTTGTCGATGTCGCGCCTTGCGACGGTGAGAACGTCCGGGAATTTTGAGGCGGCGACGGCGGTCACGTCGTCCGGCAGAAGAAAGCTCTCGGAGATGCTGCGCAGGGCGGCGAGATAGCCGCGCAGTAGCGGCTCGTTCACCCTGACCTCGGCATCCTCCGCGCCGGAGCTGTCCACGGTGACAAAAACGTCCACCTTGCCGCGGGAGATGTGCGACTGCACGGCGGATTTTATGGCGTCCTCGGCAAAGAGGAGGCTGCGCGGCAGTCTCACCGAGGTATCGAGGTAGCGGTTGTTGACGCTCTTGACCTCGACGGTGACGACAAGGCCGCAGACCTCGCCCTTTGCCCCGCCGTAGCCGGTCATACTTTTAATCATAGGCTCTCCCCGTGTTCGATGATTTTGGTTATCTCGTAGGTGATGGGATTTTTTCTGCGCAGGTGGTGCAGCAGAACCGTGGCTGCCATGCCGACGGCAAAAAAGCCGAAGCTCATGAGTATGGAGCTGCCCTCGCTCATCTTGAGTGCGGAGGCGACGGCGTAGCCGATGAAGAACAGGATGAATGGCACGACATAGACCATGAAGGCCGCGCCAAGAATGCGCGAAGACTGCGTCTCGATCTCGACCCTGTCGCCTATCTCGGCGCAGAGGGGATTTCTTGCCTCTATGCGGAGCTTTGAGGCGTAGTTGCAGACCTCGCAGGAGCCGCAATCGTCCCCGCAGGCCGTACCGCGCAGGACTTCGACCTCCGCCTTGCCGGAGGGGGCTTGCTTTTTGACTATTGCAAACTGTGTCAATTTAAACACCTCACTGTCACTTGATATGAAGGGTCATGGTGCAGTCTCCCACCGCGCCGGCATTTGTGAAGCCGTCCACATATATCTTGACCGGGACCGTCACGTCGCCCATTGTGGCGATATCCGTCAGGTCGGCAACCGCGCGGAGATTGTCCGCTTTTATTTTTTTGAGCACATCCGCCGAGGCTCTCACGGTGACTTCTATGTTGCGGGTGAGTATTTCGGCAGTGTAGCCCTTTGGAAGATTGATGAAGGAGAGATTGCTGACGAGCAGCTTTTTGGTGGTGAGGCCGACAATCTCGATTTTGACCTTTGCCTCCGTGATGCCGGTGATATTCTGGACGTCGTTCGGAATTTGGATGGTATAGGTTTCCTCGGAGGAGGCGGAGAAATCGGTGAGGTCTATGGTGGCGAGGACGAGCTTGTTTATGCCGTCCACTATCGCGGAGTCGCCGGCGATTACGATGCTGGCAGGCTCGATGGTGACTACGCAGTTATCGAGTGTCGCACCCGCGCCCTCGATAAGGTTGACCGTCAGGGGGATGCCCTTCTTGACGCTTATGGGGAGGGTCACGCGGACTGTGTCGTAGTCTCCCGAGATGTCGGTGTATTCGAGGGTTTTGTCGTTCGCATCCACGAGGGTATAGGAGACGTCGGCGGTCTTGGATTTTGTGAGCTCGTCGCCGCCGATTGTCGCCCAAACGTGGTCAATCTTGGCAAGCTCGGAATCGGGGCCGCTGAGGGTGATGGTGGTGGGGTCAAAAATCGGCTCCTCTGCCACATAGCCCTCGGCAACGCTGCCGACAAAGGCGCCCATGACGGGGACGGTCTTCGCCGTCATTTGAGAGACGGTGAAGGAGATGTATTCCGGCGCCTGACTGATTACTCGGACGGCGGTGGAATCGACGGTGTTGGGGTAGGATATATCGCAGACCCAGCGGTTCTGCCCGGTCTTGGTGACCTTTGAGAGGTCAATGACGGCCTTGATATCCTCGGAGCCGAGCCTGCCGATATTGGCTCTCGTGCCGTAGAGCGTGACGGAAATCGTCTGTACGTCCACGTCCGTGACGACGTAGCCCTTGGACTGCTTGAGGTTTTCCGCGCCGGAAAGGACGACCTCAACGTCGCGGAATGGGCTCTCGATGTATTCTTCCTGAGTGCCCGTGATGTAGACCCAAATGAGCAGCGACGCCAAAATCGAGACTACAATCCAAAACACTTTGCTGTCAAACAGCTTATTGAAGTTTATCTTCGTCATTCTTTTTCACCCTTGCGGAGCCGATGGAGCTGAAGAAACCGGCGATGCCGCGCTTTACCTGAGATTCGTCGTCCGGCAGAAGCTCCGAGCGGAGAATTTTCTCGAAGGTGTCCGCCGAGAGATGGCGCTTGAGCATTCCGTCGATGGCGACGGAGATGGAGCCTGTCTCCTCGGAAACTATTGCCACCACGGCGTCGGAGTGCTCGCTCATGCCGATGCCGGCGCGGTGGCGCATACCGAGGTCGCGGCTCAGGCTGACGTTGTGCGAGAGCGGAAGCATACAGCCCGCGGCGGCTATCCTGCCCTCGCGCACGATGACTGCGCCGTCGTGCAGGGGAGCTTTCGGGTAAAAGACGTTGCGGAGAAGCTCCGCTGTCATATCCGCGTCGACGATAGTGCCTGTGCTCATCGGGTCATTAAGTGTTGAGGTGCGCTCAAAGACTATGAGAGCGCCCGTTTTTGTGGAGGACATGTCCTCGCAGGCGAGGACTGTTTGGGAGATGGCGTTATCGAGCGCGAGCGGGGCGACAGCGCCCTTGGAAAAGAGGCTCGCAAATTTTCCGCTGCCCATGCGCTCAAGGAGCCTGCGCAGCTCCGGCTGGAACAGGATGACCAGCGCGATAAGGCCAAGCTCGACCGTTTTGCGGAGAAGGTAGTTGAACATTGTGAGCTTGAGGAACTCCGACACCCAAAGCGCTACTAAAATCAAAACCAGACCTCTGGCAACGCGGGAGGAATTGGTTTTTCGGATTAGTCCGATTGCCGCATAGATTAGGGCGGCGACAATTATGATATCGACCATATCGGTGATGCGCATTGTCAGCAGATAGTTTATTAACTTTGAAAAAAATCCTGCAATTTTGTCCATAGGCCTGTCCTCATAAGCATGCGCTGAGCGTCCGCCGGCATAGCTCAGCGGACGTTCACATAACGCTTCAGGGTATTATATAATATTTTGAAGAAAATAGCAAACTCATTTTGCCTGCCCGCTCAGTTTTTTGATGGCACTTTTGGTCGCATCGGCCGCTTTTTTGACTTCGGCGCGGGTGTTGAAGGGCGAGAAGCTGAATCTCACCGTGCCGCTGTCGAGGGTACCTGCGCTTTTGTGGGCTGTCGGCGCGCAATGCAGCCCCGCCCTCACGGCGACGCCGCGATTGCCAAGCTCCTCCCCTATCCGCTCACAGCCAAGCGTCTCGTGTCTCACCGAAACAACGCCTGCCTGAAGCGCGGGGTCGTCGGATGCGTACACGCGAAGTCCGGGTATGTCGGAGAGCTGCTGCGCCATGAGACGCGCAAGCTCGCGCTCGTGCCGCCCTATTTTCTCCGTAGTCAGCGCGGAGACGTACTCTGTCCCCGCCATCAGACCGGCTATTCCGCAGATGTTGTGCGTGCCCGCCTCGAGTCTGTCGGGCAGAAAGCGCGGCATATCCTGATTGCGGCTCTCGGAGCCTGTGCCGCCGGCCATGAGCGGCTTTACCTCGCCCGAGCAGAGCAGAACGCCGGTCCCCTGCGGGCCGAGCAGCCCCTTGTGCCCCGGCATGGCTATAAAACGCGCGCCAAGCCGCTGCATATCCACAGCAAGGACACCCGCGGACTGCGAGGCATCGACTATGAGCGGCACCTGTTCCTCGCGGCACAGCTCCGCAATCTCGTATATCGGCAGTATGTACCCGAAAGCATTGGAGACATGCGTGCACACAACGGCGTCCGCGCCGCGCACTTTCCGCCGAAACGCCCGCAGTGCCGCCCCGCTGTCAAAGAGCGGCGACTCGGCGACGTCCGTGTTCGCACCGAAAAGGCGGAGCGGCCTTGTGACGGCGTTGTGCTCCCAGCCGGAGACGACAACTCTGTCACCCGGGGAAATCAGCGTATTTATGGCTATATTGAGGCCGTGCGTGGCGTTCATGGTGAAAACCACATTCTCCGGCGAGGGCGCATTAAAAAGCCCCGCGAGCAGCTCGCGGCAGCGAAATGCGGTATCCGCCGCGAGCATGGCGGGAGAGTGCCCGCCCCTGCCCGGGCTTGCCATAGTCCGAATGGCTTCGGCGCAGGCTCTCGGCACCGAAGCCGGCTTTTGCAGGCTCGTGGCTGCGGAATCAAGATATATCATCCCGCAACCTCCGTGTATTCGCCGTTATCCTCAATTCTGAACAGACGCCCGCGAGGCTCCCCTGCGGCAGCCAAAATCCCGAGCGCTGCGTTAAAGCGCTTCTGTGAAACCTTCAGGCAATAGCCGCAGCCCTGCGGCGACAGCTCCCTCGGCGCTCTCGAAACCGCCGTCGTTATCCCCGAGCGCTCGAGCGTCGCCATGGCGCGCTGGGCGTAGGTGAGAGATCGGCACATGATGATGTACTGCTGCATGGAAAAACCCTCCCGCATGGTTATAGGCCATTTTATGCGGGAGGGGCGAAAGTGTTTATAGGGGGAGCTATAATATGAGCGCTATGGCGCGCGCGGATATGCCGAGGCCCTCTCCCGTGAAGCCAAGCCCCTCCTCCGTCGTCGCCTTGACGCTGATGCGGGAGACGTCCACTCCGACGGCCTGCGCGATATTTTCGCGCATATTGCCGATGTAGGGCGCAAGCTTGGGCGACTGGGCGGCTATGGTAGAGTCGATGTTGGAAATCTCATACCCCTCGGCCCTCAGACGGCGGCAGACCTCCGTGAGCAGCAGGAGACTGTTTGCGCCCTCGTAGGCGGGGTCGCTGTCCGGAAACAGCTTGCCGATATCTCCGAGCGCCGCCGCGCCCAAAAGCGCGTCCATCACGGCGTGGACAAGGACGTCCGCATCGGAGTGGCCGAGCAGACCGCGCTCGAAGGGGATTGTAACTCCGCCGAGGATGAGCGCTCTGCCGAAAATAAGCTTATGTACGTCGTAGCCCTCGCCTATCCGCAAGTCCACTCACCCCTCGCCTCTAAAATAGCACGCGCGGCAAAAATATCCGCCTGCGTGGTGAGCTTGAGATTGTCGTCCGCGCCCTCCACTAAATACACGTCCCTGTCCATCAGCATGACTGCCTGACAGTCGTCCGTGAGTGAGAGTGAGAGGCGCACGGCGTCCTCAAGCGCGGTTCTTATAAGCTGCGCCTCAAACACCTGCGGCGTCTGCATGAGATAAAGCTCGTCGCGCTCCAGCGTTTTTAGTACCCTGCCGCCGCGCGCCTGACGGACGGTGTCACGCGCGTGTATTGCGGGGGCCGCCGCGCCGCAGTCCCGAGCCGCGAGCACCGCGCGCCCGATGACCTCCGCAGACACCAAGGGTCTTGCGCCGTCGTGGATGGCGATAAGCTTTGCCTCCGCCGAGCAGAGACGCACGCCGCAGAGCACGGAGGCTGTGCGGTTTTCGGCGCCCGCGACGATATGGCGAAGCTTTGTGAGGTCAAATTCCTTGGCAAGGTCGGCAATCCTCGGAATTTTTTCGCTGCGGGTCACGACTATCAGCTCGTCGATATCCGGGCTTTCCTGAAGCGCCTGAAGCGTCTTTGCGAGGACAAAGGAGGAGCCGAGGGGCAGAAAGAGCTTATCCTCCCCCATGCGCTCCGAGGAGCCTGCCGCCGCCACAACGCAGGAGCAGAAGGGTCGGGAGCCGTTTTTCGGTTTTTTAGACATAGCGTCACCCCATGAAAACGAAAATAAAACAGGCGGGCGTATTTTCGCCCGCCCCATGCAGAATAGATATTATGAGCAGAGCATTGCCGTGTTCAACTCGGCCTCGACGGCGTCGTAGTCGGAGCTGACGGAAAGGACAATCTCGGATATGAGGATTTGCTTTGCGGAATGGAGCATCTTGCGCTCGCCCGTGGAGAGACCGCGGTCTTTGTCTCGGGACATGAGGCCCTTGACGACAGCGGCGACCTCCATCAGGTCACCACTCTTTATGCGGAGCATATTTTCGCGGTAGCGCTTGTTCCAGTTTTGGGTCATTGATATGTCGATCTCGGGGATTGAGTCGATGATACGCCTGGCCTCGTCGTGGTCTACGATGGGACGAACGCCGATGTCCCCACAGGACTCGACGGGTATCATAACCTGCATGTCGCCGACGGGAAGCTTAAGAACATAATACTCACGTTCCGTACCATTTATTTTTCTTTTTTCAATGCGGTCGATCACCCCTGCACCGTGAAGCGGGTGAGCGATCATGTCTCCGACACGGAACTCCATATAGTCCTCCATTCTCGAACTGCGGCATTTTGGCAATACGTCTACTAAGCTATTATACACGCAAAGCACCTTTTTAGCAAGTGAATCCACTATTTAAATTATAATACCGGCAAAAGGAGAGATAAATTTGCGAAAAACCACCCATCGGCCAAAGGCGACGGGTGGTTTTGTGTTGCGTTTATGGCTTAGAGGTCGGCGCCCGTGTAGTTGGGGACGTTGCCGCTGGCTTCGCCGTCTGCGGAGACCTCGTAGACAAGAGCGTCCTCGCGGGAACGGGGCTGTCTGCTGTAGCCGCTGTCCTCGTCGTGGTCTTCTCTCTTGGGGGCCGGCTCCGGCTCGGAAAGAGCGCGGATGGAGAGAGAGATTTTCTGCTTGTCGTTGTCGATGGCGGTGACCTTGGCATCGACGATATCGCCAACGGTCAGAACCTCGGAGGGCTGGCCTATGCGGCGGTTGGCAATCTGGGAGATGTGGATGAGTCCGTCCACACCGGGAATGACCTCGGCAAAGGCGCCGAAGGGCATGAGCTTTACGACCTTGACGGTGGCGATGTCGCCAACCGTGTAGGATTCGGCAAACTGCGCCCAAGGATTGCTCTCGGCAGTCTTGCAGCCGAGGGAAATGCGATGGGTTTCCTTGTCGAAGTTGATGACGTGAACCTGAATCTCGTCGCCGACGGAAACTGCGTCGGACGGCTGACGGATGCGGTTCCAGGAGAGCTCGGAGACGTGAACCATGCCGTCCACTCCGCCGATATCAACGAAGGCGCCATAGCTTGTGAGGCTCTTGACGACGCCGTTATAGGATTTGCCGATTTCGATGTCTGCCCAAACCGCATCGGCCTTTTCCCTGCGCTCGCGCTGGGAGACGGCACGGATGGAGCCGACCACGCGGCGACGGGCGCGGTTGACCTCGGTTATTTTGAGGCGGACTTTTTTCTTGAGCAGCTCGGACATCTCGGCTTCCTTGGGAAGACCGGACTGGGATGCCGGCACGAACACGCGGACGCCCTTGACCGTTACGACAATGCCGCCCTTGTTTTCTTCGGTGACAATGCCCTCGACTATGGTGCCGTCTTCCTGAGCGGTTTCGATGTCTGCCCAGTTCTTGACGCCGTCAAGACGCTTTTTGGAGAGCTGCGCGGTTCCCTCGACGTCGTTCACGCGGACGACAATGGCTTCTATTGTGTCGCCGATGTGAATCAGCTCGGCGAGGGGAAGCTCGCTTTCGCCTTCAAATTCGGAAGTGGGGATGAAGCCCGAATATTTGGTGCCAAGGTCAACGCTGATTTCGGTGGGGGTTATCGCTACGACAACGCCGCTGATCCTGTCTCCATTATATATAGACTTCAGAGAATCCTCCAGCATCTCGCCAAAGCTCTTTTCAGCGGCGGGAGCTGCTTCCTCCTCGGGTGCTATGACATTTTCTGGGGCAGTGCACTCGCACTCGCAGGCGGTTTCGCATTCGCATGCGGTCTCGCAGCTGCATTCGCAGACGGGAGCTGCCGTCTCCGTGACGGTCTCCTCAGGATTCTCATTGATGATGATTTCATCGTTCATGGCTTCCATTACCTCCTTGATTATCCACTCCGGCGCGGATGCACCGGTCGTGACGCCTATGGTGTTTGCGCCCATGAGAAGCGACGGATTGAGCTCGTCCGCATTCTCGATGAACTGGGTATTCCTGCAGCGCTCGCTGCAAAGCTCCGCCAGATGTATGCTGTTTGCGCTGTGCTTTCCGCCAATGACAACCATAGCGTCGCATTTGGAGGCGAGCCTTTCGGCCTCCTCCTGCCTCGTGGACGTAGCACAACATATTGTATCAAATTCTTTTACATTTGTACACATGTTTTTTATTAAAATCTTGCATTCACTCAGATTCGCGGCCGTCTGGGTGGTCTGCTCCGCCAATGTGATGGGTTTTGTGCGGTTTTGCGGGTCGCTCTCAAGCCATATACGCAGCTCCCGCGCGTCGGCAAAGACCTGCGCGCCCTCGCACCAGCCGCAGATGGCTCTGACCTCGGGATGCGCGGCGTCGCCGATTATCACGGGGCAGCGCCCCTCAAGCGCGGCGTCGCGGACTATTCTGTGTATGCGCTCGACATTTGGGCAGGTCGCGTCCGATATGAGGGCGCCCCGCGCGGCAAGCGCCGAATACTCGCTCTCCCCCGCGCCGTGCGCGCGTATCATGACCCGCGCCCCGCGCGGCAGCTCCTCCGGCGAGGCGATGACGGTCAGTCCGGCGGCGCTGAGCCTTTGCATGACGTCGGCGTTGTGGATAAGCTCGCCGAGGCAGAAGCAGGGGCCGCGCTCCAAAAGCGCCTCCGCCATTTTAATCGAGCGGGATACGCCGAAGCAAAAGCCCGCATTCTCCGCCAAAATCACGCGCCTCATGCCCCGACACCGTCTCTCAGAGCGTATATTTTTTCCATGACCTCCTCGGAGCGGAGGAGGTATTCCTCATGCGAGGAGGCCTCGACGTAATACGGCTTGCCGATTGTGATTGTTATTTTGCCGAAGATATACTTGCGCCTCGGCAGATAGACGGGGACAATCGGAGCATGGAGCTTTGCGGCTATGCGGACGGAGCCCGTCTTGGCGTCCACGGCATTGTCCTCGCCGACACGGGTGCCCTCGGGAAACATCAAGACCTGTCTCCCCGCCTTCAAAATGCGCATGGAGGCTCTTATGGCGTCAATGTCGTTCTTGCCGCGCTCGACGAAAACTACGCCGCCGTCTTCGAGAATTTTCCCGAGTATCGGCACGCTGCGCAGCTCCTTTTTCGCCATGAAATGGATAAATTTGTCCCAGCCGAAGGCAAATGCCATCAGCACGGGGTCTATGTAGTTTGAGTGATTGGCGCAGATGACCGCCGCGCCCTCGGGTATGTTCTCGCGCCCGATGACACGGATGGGATAAATAAGCGCGGCAAGCGGCCTCACGAGGGCATATATGATTCTGTAGGTTTTTTGTTGCTGCTCAAAGGTTCTTTCCATCAGCTCCGTCTTCCCTTCAGGCATTCCGTGATTAGGGCGCAGAGCGCCTCTATGCTCTCATTGAGGGTAAGCTCGCTCGTGTCAAGGAGCTTGGCGTCCCGCGCGGCGCAAAGGGGCGCGGCGGCACGGCGGGTGTCGTTTTCGTCGCGGTAATTTATATCGCGCAGCACGTCCTCAAAGGAGGTCTGCACTCCCCTTTCGCAGAGCTCGAGCAGTCGCCTTGCGGCGCGCTTTTCGGGGCTTGCGGTGAGGAATATTTTGAGGTCGGCGTCCGGGAGGACGACGGTGCCTATGTCCCTGCCGTCCATGACGACACTGTGCGCCGTCGCCATGGAGCGCTGGGTGTCCATCAAAAAAGCGCGCACCTCCGGCATGGAGGAAATATCCGAGGCGTAAATTGATATTTCCGGTGCGCGGATGAGGGCGGAAACGTCCTCCCCCGCGAGGTACATGCGCTGCTCGCCCTCGCAGTCGTAGGCGAGGCGAAGCTCTATTGACGGCAGCAGCGCCGCGACGCCGAGGGCGTCCTTGGAGGCGACGCCCGCTCTGCTGACGGCAAGGCCGACAGTGCGGTAAACGGCACCCGTGTCAACGTATATGAAGCCGAAGCGGGCGGCGGCGGCTCTCGCCAGCGTGCTCTTGCCCGCACCGGAGGGACCGTCAACTGCCACGGAAAAATGTCTGTCCAAAACCATGCTCCTTTCAGACCGAGTTACCGGCAAGCCTGCCGGTAGACCACGCTATCTGTAGATTGAAGCCGCCCGTATAGGCGTCAAGATCCAGCACCTCGCCCGCAAAATAGAGGCCGTGCACCAGCTTGGAGGACATGGTGCGCGGGTCAATTTCACGGGTGGAGACGCCGCCGGAGGTAATTATTGCCTCCGCAATCGGCCTCGGGCCGGAGACGGCGACGGGAAACGCCTTGAAAAGCTTTACAAGCTCTCTGCGCTGCTCCCTCGTCACGGAGTTCACCTGCGTCTCCCCGGGTATGCCGGAGAGCGCCACAAGGACGGGAATCATCATGCGGCCCTCAAGGTCGCCGAGGGCGTTGCGGAAGTCCTTGTTGTTGTATTTTTCAAAGTCGCGCAGAATACGCGCGTCCAGCTTTTTTTCGTCCAGTCCGGGCTTGAGGTCGATGGCAAGACGGTATTTTTTGCCCGCAAAATCGCGCATATGCGCACTGGCGGAGAGCACGAGCGGCCCGGAGACGCCAAAATGCGTGAACAGCATCTCGCCAAGAGCCTTGTACACCGGCTTGTCGTCCTCAAATGCCGTCAGCTCGACATTGCGCAGGGAAAAGCCCTGCATCTCGGCGCACCACGGGTCGGAGGACTCGAGCGGCACGAGAGACGGGCGGCGCGGGGTGACGCTGTGACCAAGCTCCGCCGCGAGACGGTAGCCATCCCCCGTCGAGCCGGTGCCGGGATATGAAAGCCCGCCCGTGCATATCACGGCGGCGCGGCATTCGAGTTCCCCCTCGCCCGTGACGACGGCGCGGACTTCGCCCTCACCGTCCCTAAGAATATGCTTGGCACCCGTGTGAAGGACGCGCACCTCGCCTCGGCGCATATAGCGGTAGAGCGCCTCTGCGATATCGTGGGAGCTGTCCGAGGCGGGAAAGACCCTGTTGCCGCGCTCGGTCTTGAGCGGGACGCCGAGGCTCTCGAAAAACGCCATGGTGTCCGCCGGGGAAAATCTGTGCAGTGCGCCCTGCAAAAAGCGCCCGTCGCCGGGAATATTGCGCAGAACCTCGGCGATTTCGCAGTTGTTGGTGAGGTTGCAGCGACCCTTGCCGGTGATGCGCAGCTTCTTGCCGAGGCTCTTGTTCGGCTCGAGCAAGGTCACGGACAGACCGCGCTCGGCGGCGGTGGCGGCGCAGAGCATTCCGGCGGCTCCTCCGCCTATTACAACGACGTCAGTCTTCAACTTTTTCGTAGACCTCATACTGGCTCCAAACGTTCTCAAGGCGCTTAAAGGTGTCGGACAGCGCGTCACGCGAGCGGGCGCCGATGGCGACTATGAGGGCGTTCACAAGGCTCATGGGCGCAACGAGGGAGTCGAGGAAGGAGACCATCTCGCTCTTGGCAAAAAGGCAGACGTCCGCCACGCCGAAATACGGCGAGGTCTCGCAGTCCGTGATGCCGATGACGGTCGCGCCGTTCTCCTTGGCGTAGCGCATTGCCTTTATCGCGCGCGAGGAATAGCGCGGGAAGGTGAAGCCTATGAAGACGTCGCCCTGCTCGATGCGCACCATTTCTTCATATACCTCCGACGCGCCGGACTCGCGTATGACGCGGACGTTGTCCATCATCATGCCGAGATAGAAGCCGAAAAATTCAGCCAGATATTTTGAGGTGCGCATTGCGGAGATATACACTCGCTTGGCGTTGAGGATGGCGTCCACAGCCCTGTTGAAGCTCTCCTGGTCCAGCTCCTCGAGGGTCGTTTGCAGCTTGTCGATGTCGTCCGAAAGGACGGACTTTAAAATGTTTCTGTCGTCAATGAGGTCTTTTGCCGCCTCGATGCGCTGGACAGAGGTGAGGCGGCTGCGAATCATTTCCTGCAGCGCCTTGCGCATGCCCGGGTAGCCGTCAAAGCCAAGCTCCGCCGCAAAGCGCACGACCGTGGACTCGCTCACGCCGACGGCCTTTCCGAGCTTTCCCGCGGTCATGAAGGCCGCCTTGTCATAGTTTTCCAAAATATATTTGGATATAAGCCTCTGTCCCTTGGAAAACCCCGAGTTTTCCTTGGAAACAAGAGCGAGGATGTCCTTGTCCATCTTATGTCCCCCGACCCACGGGTCAAGCCCGTTTTTTTATAAAGCAGAAGTTATTCTACACATTAATTTAACTAAATGCAAGCCGATACAGCCAAGTATTTTAAAATCCTGCAATAATTTGCAGGATTTTAATGCAATTCCCCAATATATGCAATTTCATCGGCCGTGAGCCTGCGCCATTTTCCCGGCTGAAGGTCGCCGAGCACAAGCTCTCCCTCCGAGATACGCTGAAGCCTTGTGACGCGCAGAGCCGCTTTCTCGCACATTTTTCGCACCTGTCTGTTGCGCCCCTCGGATATTTTTATCTCAAGCAGCGCCTCGCCGGGGGCTTGGGCGACTACCTCCGCCTCTGCCGGGCGAAGCTCATAGCCGTCTATCTCCATGGTGCCGCGCAGGATGGGCAGAGCCGCCGCGATGTCCTCGCCGCTCACCCAGGCGCGATAGGTCTTTTGGACGTTGTGCGAGGGGTGCATGAGCCTGTTTGCCGCCTCGCCGTCGTCGGTCATTATGAGAAGCCCCTCCGACCACATGTCGAGCCGCCCGACGGGATAGAGCCGCACGCCCGCGCCGCGAATCAGCTCCTCCACCGTGCGTCTGCCCTTGTCGTCCGCGAGGGTGGTGACAAAGCCGCGGGGTTTATTGAGCATTATGTACATCCGCTCGGTCGAGACGGAGATTGGGCGCCCCTCGACGCAGATGGCGTCCGTCTCCCTGTCCGCGCTCATGCCGAGGCTTGCAGTCTCGCCGTTAACTGTCACCTTGCCGGAGGAAATAAGCTCCTCCGCCGCACGGCGGGAGCAAACGCCCGCCGCCGATATAATCTTTTGAAGTCTCTCTTTCATTCTTTACCGCCAATCAGATAATAAGGCCCGCAGGCCCTGCCTGCCATCGCCCAGATGCGCTTGAAGCGCTCCCACGGCGTCAGCTCCATGCCGCGCTTGAGAGGGACTGCTGCGTCATACAGAAGGTCGCCGGAGCCGAGGACGACGCCCCCGACGGAGAGGGTGACGCTGCCCGCGACGTCTCCCCTCTCCACCGGCGCAAACACGAAGCGCGGCAGCTCACAGTGAAGCTCCGGCTTCTCGCCCGCCCGCATAAGCACGCGCGCGTCGTCGGAGGGGCGCACATACACTCTCTCCGCCTCGCCGGATATGACCGGCAGCGAGAGCGGATTCATGCCGCTTATGGGCGCCCAACGCCAATTGGCAAACGCCCAGTCGTACAGCGCCGCATGGTCGTCCCAGTCGTTGGGGTCGCCGAGCGTCACGCAGATGAGGCGCATACCGTCCCGCTCCACGCAGGAGACAAGACTGCGTCCCGCCGCCTTGGTATAGCCTGTCTTGAGTCCGAGACAGCCCTCGCAGCTGCGCAGAAGCTTATTGTGGTTTACATAAGTCCTGTCGCCGACTGTATAGCTCTTTGTGGAGACAATTCGCACAAAATCCGGCTTTGACATGGCGCAGACCGCGAGCTTTGCCATATCCCGAGCCGTGGAATAGTGCCCGTCCTCGTCCAGCCCGTGCGGATTTGTGAAGTGCGAGCCGTCCATGGACAGCTCCCGGGCCTTGCGGTTCATTAGCCCTGCAAACGCCTCCACGCTGCCCGCGACGTGTATGGCAACGGCAGAGGCGGCGTCGTTTCCGGAGACGAGCATCATACCGTAGAGGAGCTGCTCGAGGGTATAGTCCTCCCCCGCCTTGAGATACATGGAGGAGCCTTCTATCCCCGCGCTTGCGGCGGTGATTTTTACCATATCCGAGAGCGCGCATTTTTCGAGTGCGACGACGGCGGTCATGATTTTTGTTGTGCTGGCGACGAGCATTCGGCTGTCGGCATTGTGCTCATAGAGCGCCGTCCCCGTGTCCGCGTGCAGCAGTATGCAGGACTGCGCCGAGCTTCCCGGAGCCGCGGCAAGAGCGGGGGTAAGCAGTGCGGCGCACAGAGCCGCCGAGATGAAAATTTTAGGAGTAATCCTCAATAATAGCACCACCCGAGCAAAAATTGGGCGGTGCTATTATTGACAGCTAAGGAGCATTATATCCTTTTTTGAGCGGTCAGGCTTTTTCGGCTGCGCGCTTTTCTTTAAATTCCTCGGCTTTATCCATGAGCGAGGGAATCATGTCAAGCAGGCGGTCAAAGGTGTTTGAGGGCGGCGGGAGAATGTTCATCATGCGAACGTTGCCGTCCTTTATTATGAGAAAGCCCATAGGCTCAATGCGTATACCCGCACCGCTGCCGCCGCCGAAGCCGGGGCGAGCCTTTATCGGAAGATCGGAGCCGCCGGTGCCGAAGCCGAAGCTCACGCGGGAGACCGGAATGAGCGTAATGCCGTCCTGCGTGGTAATTGGCTCTCCGACGATGGTGTTAACATCCACCATCTCCTTTATCTTCGCCATGCTGACCTGCATCATCTCTGCCATCGGGCTTTGCTGCATCTGCTGTTCCATCTTTATCCGTCCTTTCTTCCGCGACCACGGCGCGGCTCGTCTCTCTTTGTTTTTTGATTTTTTGTTTGAGGAATGCAAAGCCAAGGGCTATACCGATTCCGAGTATTCTGCCGAGGCTTATGGTAAGTGTAAGCTCCGCGTCCACGGACGGCTCCGTCGTCTCAAAGCTGACGGCGGTCTTAACGTCGCTCTTGCGGATGTTGAAGGATTCCTCCGCCAAGGGGAGCAGAATGCCGAGAACGGTATTTGAAAAGGCATAGAGCATGGCGGCGTCATAGGGGTCGTCGTCCGCCGCCGTAAAGTGGAGCATAAAGCTGTTCACGGTGAGCTTTCGGCGAAAACGCGAGAGTGCGCCAAGTCCGAGCTTTGCGAGGTCTATAAGCTCTGACGGCGAGGGCTTTTTCTTGGGCTCCTCCGCCTCGGCTTCGTCCTCTTTCTTGGACTTTTTGGGCTTTTTCGGCTTCTTGGGTTTCTTTTCTTTTTTCTTTTTCGGGGGCTTGTCCGGTTTCTCCCTCTTTGGCAGAAGGCGGATATTGAAGCAGAGCACCCGCGCCGCAAGATGCAGGACGTCATTAAGGTAGGCGACCCTTACCCCGAGTGGAACAACGAGTATAAATACTATTATTGCCAGAATTATGAGCAATGCAGTCACAGTGCTTCACCCCTCCCGCCGAAATTATTGCCGATTATATTGTGAGACTGAGCTGTTCTCCGCGTCCGCGCAGCTCCTCGATTGCTGCCTGAAGCTTCTCCACGCCGTCCGTGGAGGCCATGTCGGGCAAGGGCGGCAGCTCCTCAATGCCCGTAAGTCCCATAACGCGCAAAAACGCGTCCGTGGTTTTGTAGAGGGTCGGGCGCCCCGGCGCATCAAGGCGGCCGCAGGGCTCTATCAGGCCCTTTTCCGCCAAAGAGCCGACGGTATATGAGCTGTCCACTCCCCTCACCTGTTCGACATAGGCGCGGGTGACGGGCTGAAAATAGGCTATGACTGCAAGCGCTTCGAGCGCGGGCGGAGAGAGCTTTGGAGGCGCTCTGTGCTCGATGACGCGGGATATTGTCTGCGCAAGCTCCGGCGAGGAACAGAGCTGGAGCGAGCCTGCGAGCCTGAGAAGTCTGATGCCTCTGTCGCCCTGTATGTATTCCCGAGCAAGCTCGTCGGCGGCGTCAAGGACGTCCTCCTCCGAGGTGGCAAGGATGAGGGATATTCTCGCCGCGGGAACCGGGTCGCCGCAGGCAAAGAGGATGCCCTCAAGTGTGGTTTTGAGTTTTGCAGTGTTCATATTTTATTCCTCAATGGAGGCGAGAATTTCGTCCGCGTCCCCTCCGGCAAAGGAGAGGAGAAAATCATCGCCGTCCTCGTCGATATGCAGACCGCCGATTGAGCAAAGCTCGAGCACGGAGATGAAGGTCGCGACGACCTCCGACCGGCTTGCGCCGGCCTCATAGAGCGCGCGCAGGGTGACGCTCCCGCCGCCTCGGAGTCTGGCTAAAATCTCGCGGGATTTTTCGCGGATGCCGTAGACGATGCGCGGAGGCGCTATGCTGCGCAGCTCCGGCGGGCCGGGGGTCTTTGCGCCCCCGCGCGAGAAGACGGAGTAGAGCGAGGCAAGCAGGTCCTCCGGCTCATGGCGGTAGTCATAGACCCGCGTCTGCGCCGGGAGCGGCTCCTGAGCGCGTGTGCGCAGCAGCAGACCCAGTTCGGAGGCGGCGGCAAGCGTCGGCGTGACGGATTTGAGTTTCTCGCGCAGCTCGCGGCACTTTAGCTGCTCAAGGCTTGTCATAAGCTCGGACAGCTCGGAGATTTCCTCCTCTGCCACAAGCAGGGTTTTGGTCTTTATGTAGAGCAGATAGGAGGCCATTTGGACAAACTCGCTTGCGACCTCCATGTCCATACGCTCCATCTCCGAGAGCCATGCGAGGTATTGGGAGAGAATGCCGGAGACGCTGATGTCGCGAATTTCTATTTTATTTTTTGACAGCAGCATCAAAATAAGGCTCAGCGGCCCCTCGAAGTCCGAGACGCTGTCGCGGCTTTTGACTACCCCTTCTAAATGAAAGGTGGGATTTTCCATGTGTACCGCCTAAAATACAAATTTTGCGACAATATTGAAGCCCCAGCGCGCCACGACGAAAAGCTTATCGAAGATAAAGCCCGCCGCTTCGCCAAGGGGATTGATATTGAGGTTATTGACGATTAGCAGAAGCGCCATGAGAAATATCATGCCGTAGCGCTCGTAGTGCATGAGCCTGTTATAGGTGTGGTCGGACAGGAAGGAATAGAGCACCTTGCTGCCGTCCAGCGGTGGAATCGGGATAATGTTGAAGATGGCAAAGGCGACGCTGATATATGCGGTGAGGTAGAGCATCTCGCCGATATAGCCGCCGAACTCGCCAAGCTTCACGAGGGGAATGGAGAGCAGGCCGTAGACAAAGAGAAAAACGACGGCGATAAGAAGATTTGAGAGCGGCCCCGCCACTGCGGTTATCGCCATGCCACGCTTGGGGTTTTTGAATTTGCGCATATCCACAGGCACGGGCTTTGCCCAGCCGAATTTAAAAATTACCATCATGGCAAGTCCCATGATATCGATATGCTTGATGGGGTTAAGGGTCAGACGTCCGGCTCTTTTGGCGGTGTCGTCGCCCAATTTGTATGCGACATAGCCGTGCGACAGCTCATGGAGCGTTATGCAGATGAGCGCAGGTATGATTGACAGAAGAAGGTCGGTAAGGTAGGACCAGTTAAGACCGTTCCAGATTGCTGCGATTGTATTGATTAGCTCACCCCCAATTGGTAAGAGTATAACAATGAATTAACAAAAAAACAAGTGCGGGACGCCAAAAGTCCTCGGCATCCCGCATTTTTTCTAAAGCATTTTTTTGATTTCGCCGATAAGTATGTCGCGTCCCGTCCCCTTTTCCGCGGAAAAAAGCAGGAGCGGCACCTCGTCCGGCAGGGTTAGGGCAGCGCGGATAAGCTCCGGGTTTGCCGCGCGCTCGGAGGGCTTCAGTTTATCGGATTTGTTTGCGACGACGACAAAGGGCTTGCCGGTAGCCTTAAACCACTCCGCCATCGTGATATCGTCCCCCGTCGGGGCGTGGCGCGAATCGACGATGAGAATGCCAAGGCTTATCTGCTCCGGCTCGGCAAAAAAGTCCTCCATCAGCACGCCCCAGCGGTCGCGCTCGGACTTGGAAACCGCCGCATAGCCGTAGCCGGGCAGGTCAACGAAATAGAGCCTGCCGTCGATAAGGAAGTAGTTTACATGGACGGTCTTGCCCGGCGTATCGCCCACTCTGGCAAAGTTTTTGCGATTAAGCAGGCGGTTAATCACCGAGGACTTGCCGACGTTTGATTTGCCGGCAAAGACCACGCGCGGCATATAGTCGCGTATGAACCCCTCGGGGCTGACGGCGGATTTTATGAATTCTGTTTTGTTAAAGTTAATATCTGCCATTATTGTCCAATCCTGACTGCGTCTGTGACGAGGTTCTGCGGGACGGGCGGCGGTACAGCCGCGCTCTCGCCCTCCTCCGGCTCGATACGGCGGTTAAGCGCGATATCGAGGATGGAGTCCACATGGTCGGCGGTGACGAATTTGAGAGCGCTGCGGACATTCGGGTCAATGTCCTCAAGGTCGCGCTCGTTGGCGGCGGGGATGATGACGGTCGAGACGCCGGCGCGCATTGCCGCCATGGTCTTTTCCTTCAGCCCGCCGATGGGCAGGATACGCCCGCGCAGGGTGATTTCGCCGGTCATGGCGAGGTCGCGGCGCACGGGTATGCCCGTGAGCGCCGAGATTATGCCGACGCAGATGGTAATGCCCGCCGAGGGGCCGTCCTTGGGGACCGCGCCCTCCGGGAAATGGATGTGGATATCCTTTTTCTTGTGGAACTCGGGGTCAATGCCGAGCGTTTCCGCGCGGCTGCGGATATAGGTGAGCGCCGCCTTGCAGGACTCCTTCATGACGTCGCCAAGGTTGCCTGTCAGCTCAAGATGACCCGCGCCCTCGACTATTCCGACCTCCACATCGAGCACCTCGCCGCCGACGGAGGTCCACGCGAGGCCTCTTACAAGGCCAATTTCGTCCCTTGGGTAGACGCCCTCTGTCTTGTATCTCGGCACACCAAGGAATTGCTCGAGCGAGCCCGAGCGGACGGTGAGGGATTTGTAGCGCCCCTCGGCTATGCCGGTCGCGCATTTGCGGCAGACGGCGGCAAGCTCCCGCTCCAGCACGCGGACGCCGGACTCGCGGGTATAGAGGCTTATAATCTCTCTTAGGGCGTCGTCGCTTACCTTGAGCGTCGCGCCGGTGAGGCCGTGCTTTTTGCGCTGCTTGGGCAGAAGATGGCCCTTGGCAATGAGGAGCTTTTCCTCGTCGGTGTAGCTGCTAAGCTCTATGACCTCCATGCGGTCAAGGAGCGCGCGCGGGATTGTGTCCGTCGTGTTGGCGGTGGTGATAAAGAGAACGTCGGAGAGGTCCATGGGTATTTCCATGAAATTATCGCGGAAATGGCAGTTCTGCTCCGCATCCAGCGCCTCAAGCAGCGCGGAGGAGGGGTCGCCCCTGTAATCGGAGCCGAGCTTGTCAATCTCGTCAAGCACCATGAGCGGGTTCATGCTGCCCGCCTGAATGAGGCCGGTGACAAGCCGTCCCGGCATGGCGCCGATATAGGTTCTGCGGTGACCGCGTATCTCAGCCTCGTCGTGGACTCCGCCGAGCGCCACGCGTGAGAGCTTGCGGTTTGTCGCCCTCGCTATGCTCATGGCTATGCTGGTCTTGCCTGTGCCCGGAGGGCCGACAAGGCAGAGCACGCCGCCCTTTAGGTCGGGCGCAAGCCTTCTGACGGCGAGAAATTCGATTATGCGCTCCTTGACCTTTTCGAGGCCGTAGTGGTCGGCGTCCAATATGCGCCTTGCCTTTGCGATGTCGATGGTCTCCTTGGTGCGCTTGTTCCACGGAATCTCAAGGCAGGTATCAAGGAAGGTGCGGATTACCGACGCCTCCGCCGAGCCGAAGGGCTGCTTTTGGAGACGCGTGACTTCTTTTAAGAGGCGCTCCTCCGTCTCCTGCGGCAGGGCAAGCTGGCGCAGCTTGGCGCGGTATTCGTCCAGCTCCTGCGGGGAATCGCCCTCGCCAAGCTCGGACTGGATTATTTTCATCTGCTCGCGCAGGAAATACTCGCGCTGATTGTGGTTCATCGCCTCCTGCGTGCTCTCGGAGAGGTCGTGCTCGAGGCCGATGAGGGTAAGCTCCCGCGCAAGCATTCGGCAGAGCGTGGAGAGTCTGCGGGAGGGCCTGCGTTCCTCTAAAAGCTGCTGCTTCTCCGCGGGGCGCAGATAGATGTTTTGGGCGACAAAATCGGAGACATGCGCGGCATCCGTGCTGGCGATGACGTTTATGACCGTCTCCTTGGGGATGTTGCCCGACGCCTCGGCGTAGTCGCTGAAAAGCGAAGTGCAGCGGCGGCAAAGTGCCTCCGTCTTGACGGAGGGGCGCTCCGCCTCGTCCGGCACGGGGTCAATCTCGGCGAAAAGGCTTGGTTTATCAATGGTTATGGCGGCGATATGCCCTCTCGCAAGCCCCTCCGCCATCACGCGCACGGTGCGGCTGCCCGGCTGACGCAGGAGCTGGCGCACGCGGCAGACCGTGCCGACCTGATAGAGGTCGTCGCCAAACGGCATATCCTTTGCGATATCCTTTTGGGCGGTCAGAAAAATTATTTGGTCCGCGCCCATGGCGAGATTAAGAGCCGCGGCGGACATGGGACGCTCGACGTCGAAGTTCAAAAGCATCCCCGGGAAGACGGAAAGGCCGCGCAGCGGCAGCACCGGCATGCTCCGGCGGACGGGAAAATCAAATTCTTTGTTTTGCATTTAATAACTCCTCTCTTTGGAGCATAAGGGGGCGGATTTATATCCGCCCCCCGTAGGTTTCAGGAAACTATCTCCTTAGCGCTGCTGCGGCGTATCACGAGCGGCTCAGTGCCGTTTTTGACGGAATCCGCAGTGATGACAACACGGGAGACTGTGGGGTCGGAGGGCACGGCGTACATGATGTCCGTCATTACCTGCTCCGCCACGCTGCGAAGTCCTCTCGCGCCTATCTGCATCTCGATTGCCTTGTCGGCCATTGCACCGAGTGCGGCGTCCTCGAATTCGAGCTTCACGCCGTCGTATGCCAAGAGGGCCTGGTATTGCTTCGTCATCGCGTTCTTTGGCTCGGTGAGTATGCGCACCAAATCGTCGCGTCCGAGGTTTTCGAGCGAGGTGAGGACGGGCAGACGTCCGATAAGCTCGGGTATGATGCCGAATTTCAGAAGGTCGTGGGACTGGACGTTCCGCAGGAATTCGCCCGCGCCGCCCTGCTTCCGGGATTTCAGCTCCGCTTCAAAGCCCATTGCCTTGCTGTCCATGCGCTTTTCGATTATTTTCTCGAGTCCGTCGAAGGCGCCGCCGCAGATGAAAAGGATATTTGTGGTGTCCACATGAATGAACTCCTGATGCGGGTGCTTGCGCCCGCCCTGAGGCGGGACACTGGCGACGGTTCCCTCAAGGAGCTTCAGCAGGGCCTGCTGCACGCCCTCGCCGGAGACGTCGCGCGTGATGGAGGTATTTTCGCTCTTTCGCGCGATTTTATCCAGCTCGTCGATGTAAATTATGCCGCGTTCCGCGCGTTCGACGTCAAAATCCGCTGCCTGAAGCAGCTTGAGGAGGATGTTTTCGACATCCTCGCCCACATAGCCCGCCTCGGTGAGGGTGGTGGCGTCCGCGATAGCGAAGGGGACGTTAAGCATTTTTGCAAGCGTTTGGGCGAAAAGGGTCTTGCCGCTGCCGGTGGGGCCGATGAGCAGGATGTTGCTCTTTTGCAGCTCCACGTCGTTTCTGCCGCCGTGGAGGATGCGCTTATAGTGGTTATACACCGCCACGGACAGGACGATTTTCGCCCTGTCCTGACCGATGACATATTGGCTCAGATTGTCTCTGATATCCGCCGGCTTTGGCAGATGGTCAATCGACAGCTCCAAATCAGGTGCCGTCGGATGCTCCTGCGGGTCAAAGCTCTCGTCCACGATGCTCATACAGAGCTTGACGCACTCGTCGCAGATATATGAGCCGTTTCCCGCTATGAGCCTGTTTACCAGCGACTGCGGCTTACCGCAGAAGCTGCAGCGCATGGACTTTTTATCTTCGCTTTTTGCCATAACTACTCCGTTTTCGGCATGTGCCGATTTATCTCTTATAGATGACCCTGTCCACAAGGCCGTATTCGCAGGCCTCCTCGGCGGACATGAAGTGGTCACGCTCGGTGTCCCGCTCGATGGTCTCGAGGGGCTTGCCTGTGTTTTCCGCAAGGATGCGGTTCAGGTTTTTCTTGATTTTGAGGATTTGCTCCGCCTGAATTTGGATGTCGGTCGCCTGTCCCTGGCTGCCGCCGGAGGGCTGGTGAATCATGATTTCGGCGTTTGGCAGAGCGAGACGCTTGCCCTTTGTGCCTGCAGAGAGCAGGAAGGCGCCCATGGACGCCGCCATGCCGATGCAGATGGTGGACACGTCGCACTTGATGTATTGCATCGTATCGTAGATGGCGAGGCCGCTCGTTACGCTGCCGCCGGGGCTGTTAATATAAAACTGAATGTCCTTGTCAACGTCCTGCGCCTCAAGATAGAGAAGCTGGGCGACGATAAGGGAGGCCGTCGTGTCGTTTACTTCCTCGGACAGCATGACTATGCGGTCATTGAGAAGTCTTGAAAAAATGTCATAGGAACGCTCGCCTCTTGAGGTTTGTTCCACTACATAGGGTACTAAGCTCATTTTTTTACTCTCCTTTCAATGTTCCTTGAGAGCATAACCGCCGGAGGGATTGATTAGTCTTTTTTCTCCGTCTCATCCTCGGTCTTTGCCTTCTTGGCGCGGGTCTTGGGTTTTTTCTCCTCGGCGGGGGCTTCCTCGGCGGGAGCTTCGGCGGTCTTCGCCTTCTTGGTCTTGGGCTTGGGCTTCTCCTCGGTCTTTTCCTCGGCGGCGGGCGTTTCTTCGGAGAGAGCGACCTTTACGCCGGTGGAATATATGAGTTCTGCCGCCTTCTTGCGGGCGAGATCGCGAACCATCAGCTCATCGCTGATCATTTCCCTGATCTTTTCCGCCTCGGGGCCGTAGTCGTCTTCAATCTTTTTGTAGAATGCGTCCTTTTCCTCCTGCGAGACCTCGATGTTCTCGACCTTGATGATTTCGTCAAGGAGAAGGTCTGCCTGAACCTGCTTCAGGGCATTGGGGCGAATGACGGAGATAAAGGTCTCCTCGGGCATGCCGAGGGACTTAATGATGTCCTCGCGGGAGATGTTGCCGCGAATTCCCATGCTGTCGGCATAGTTGCGGAGGAATTCGTCCATTTTGTCGTTGACCATGCCCTCGGGCACATCGCAGGTCATGTTGTCCGCGGCCTTGTAGAGGAGGGCGGAATGGAACTCGCGCTCGGACTGCTCGGAAAGCTCGGCGGTCAGTCTTGTACGGATGCCGGCGCGGTATTCTTCCATGGTGTCGAACTCGGAGACGTCCTTGGCAAATTCGTCGTCAAGCTCGGGGTACTGCGGCTCACGGACGGTATGGATGCGGACCTTAAAGGTGGCGTCCTTGCCGGCAAGCTTCTCGTCGTAATTCTGGGGGAAGGTGACGTTTAACTCGAGGTCCTTTTCGACTTCCATGCCGACAAGCTGTTCCTCGAAGCCGGGAATAAAGGCGTTGGAGCCGATTTCGAGGGAATAATCCTCGGCCTTGCCGCCGGCAAAGGCTTCGCCGTTCACAAAGCCCTCGAAGTCGAAGACAATGGTGTCGCCGTTCTGCACGGGGCGGTCAACGTCCACAAAGCGCGCGTTGCTCTTGCGGGTGTTTTCGAGCTCGTCGTCGACCTGAGCTTCGCCGACGCTTAGGTCCTCGCACTCGGCCTCGAGGCCCTTGTAGTCGCCAAGGACTATCTCGGGGTAGACGTCGGTCGAGAAGGTGATGGTGACGCTTCTGTCCTCGCCGACGGTATAGTCAACGAGAGAGGGCATACCGACGTTGTCGAGCTTTGCGTCCTCTGCGCCGAACTCAAATGCTTCGGGGGCGATAATCTGGACGGCGTCCTCATGGAAGACTTCCTTGCCGTACATGCCCTCGATGACCGCGCGGGGCGCTTTGCCCTTGCGGAAACCGGCGACGTAGATGCCGCCCTTGGCCTTGCGATAGGCGGACTCTATCGCCTTATCAAAAGCCTCCGCCTCGACCTCCACCTGAAACATGGCGGTGCTGTGTTCTTTTTTCTCGATGTTCTTAACAATCATGGGGTATGACTCCTCCTAAATGTTTATCTTTTGAAAAATATTTTGTAAGGTTCTTGCGCCCTGTAATTTTCAAATTGTTGTGCAATAAAAAAATCTACGGCGCGGTAAATTATAGCAGATTGCCGCCCTAAAAGCAACATTTACATATTAATTCTTCAATCCATGATTTTTTGCGGCTTGAAGTCAACATAGTCCGCCGAGAGCAGCTTATACCTCGTGCCCCTGTGCTCGCCCGTAAAGGCCATGGCGCAGCCTTGGCTGTGGATGTGGCCGTAACAGCAGAGCGGGACATGATATGCCTCCAAAAGGTCAATGATTTCCCTGCACTCGTAGCCCTGATATTTCGGCGGATAGTGAAGAAAGACGAGCTTTTCCGCAGTCCCCGCGCACTTGAGCGAGGTCTCGAGTCTGCCTATCTCGCGGAGCATTATTTTCTTGTCGTGCTCCCCGCCGCGCTCCTCCTCGAAAAACCAGCCGCGCGTCCCGCAGATGGCGGTATCGCCGAAAAACAGGCAGTTGTTGTTGAGGATGGAGATGTTTTTTATGTCGTTTTCCGCAAAGAATTTATAGGCCTTCGTCGCCGTGGTCCACCAATAATCGTGGTTGCCCTTGAGGATGATTTTTTTCCCGGGCAGGCCGTCGATGAAGCGAAAATCCGGGAGCGCGTCCTCAATGCTCATGCCCCAGGTGAGGTCGCCGCAGAGCACGCAGACGTCGTCCTCGGAGAGCGCGGAAAAGCCGTTTAAAATTTTTTCGGTATAGTTTTCCCATCTCCCGCCGAAAATGTCCATCTGTTTGTTGGTTCCGAGCGAGAGATGAAGATCCCCGATAGCGTAAAGTGCCATTTTGACCTCCGAATAGTTTGGACACGGCGGCGAATACTACATGCAAGGTCTACGACCGAATTTAAAAAACGCGGAGGAAAAGTGCGATGAACGATACCAAGAGATACAACGGCAAAACCGGCGGCATCGGCTGCGACGCGGAAAACTGCGCCTACAACACAAGCGGCTGCAGTTGCACCGCCGAGCACATTAAGGTGAACGGCAAGTGCGCCCAGTGCACGGGCGAGACCTGCTGCGCGACCTTTAAACCCAAGGGCTGCTGATTGCCCCGACTTGGCGGGCAGTGCCCGCCGGGTACATAAAATCAGGCTAAAAAGCCCTCGACGGCGGCGCGCATTTCGTCTTTCCCGACGCAGTCGGAAAAGCGTATCGGTTTTTTTGCAAGTCCTCTTATCCCCTCGGGTATCGCGGCGCCGGAGATTTGCGCGAGCCTCTCGATAAGCTCTGTGCCGGGCGCGTCCGTGCTCTCGCCGAGTGCGGAGAGAACGCTGTCGCAGAATTTGAAGGGGCTGGCGGTAGAGACAACGACGGCGGGCGTTTTGTCTCCCGTTGCGGCGCGGTAGTCGCGAAGCGCCCTGTGCGCCACTGCTGTATGAGTGTCCATGAGGTAGCGGCTGTCATCTCTGACGGCGCGAATTTCGCGCAGAGTCTCCGCATCGTCGCAGAAATACGCCGAAAAATCTTCGGCAATCGCCCTGCGCAGGGTGTCCGATATCTCGTAGCGCCCCGTCTCCGCAAGGGTTTGCATATAGCCCGAAACCTCGCTGTCGCTGCCGCAGAGGGAATAGAGCAGGCGCTCGAGGTTGGAGGACAGGAGAATGTCCATAGACGGCGAGACGGTGGTGTGGAAGGGCCTGTTGCGGTCGTAGACACCGCTTGCGATGAAATCCGTCAGGACGTTGTTGGCGTTTGAGGCGCAGATAAGGCGACCCGTCGGCAGACCTGTTTTTTTTGCGTACCAGCCTGCAAGTATATCGCCGAAGTTGCCGGTGGGAACGGAGAAATTAAGCTTCTCGCCGAATTTTATGCCGCCGAAATTGACAAAATCGCAGTAGGCGGAAAAATAATAGACTATCTGCGGCAGAAGCCTGCCCCAGTTTATGGAGTTTGCGGAGGACAAAAGCCAGCCGCGCTCCTCGACGCTGTTTGAAAATGCCCTGTCGTTGAAAATTGCCTTGACGCCGCTCTGCGCGTCGTCAAAGTTTCCGTCGACCGCCTTGACGAGGACGTTTTCGCCCGACTGCGTGACCATTTGGAGACGCTGTACCTCCGACACGCCGTCGCGGGGATAGAAGACGAGGATTTTTGTGCCGGGCACGTCGGCAAAGCCCTCAAGCGCCGCCTTGCCCGTGTCGCCCGAGGTGGCGACGAGTATGCAGATGCGGCGCGTCTCTCCGCATTTTTTCAGTGCGGCGGTGAGCAGGTGCGGGAGCATTTGCAGTGCCATGTCTTTAAAGGCGCAGGTGGGGCCGTGCCACAGCTCAAGAAAGCCCGTTTTTTCATCGACAAAGCGCGTCGGCGCCGTGGCGCTGTCGTCATAGCCTTCGGCGTATGCGGCGGAGACGAGAGCCTTGACCTCGCTCTCGGAATACTCCGGGAGGAATTTTTTGATGATGAGCTCGGCTCTGCCGCAGTAGTCCATGCCGAGCATGGAGCGAAGCTCGGTCTCCTCAAAGCGCGGGAGCTTGGCGGGGACGTAAAGCCCGCCGTCCGGCGCAAGGCCGTTCACGACGGCTTCCGATGCGGAGACTTGCTCGCCGGCGTTTCTTGTGCTCTGATATTTCATTTCCGTCACCTCATTCAAACGCATTTTCGATGTGGTTAATTATGTGGGGCTGCGCGTCGGTGTATATCTCCATAACGTCAAAGCGGGGCTGAAGCCCCGTCTCGTGCGTCGAGAGCCATATGGATGCGGCGGCGCGAAGCTTGCGCTGCTTTGAGAGCGTGACAAATTCGCGTGCCTCGGCAAGCTCGGAGTTCTCGCGGGTTTTGACCTCCACAAAGGCTATGTACCCGTCCTTTTGGGCGATGACGTCAATCTCGCCGAAGCGGCAGCTCCAGTTCAGACCCGTGATTTTGAAGCCTTTGTCGCTCAGATATTTTGCGGCCTCTGCCTCTCCGGCTCTGCCTGTCAGTTTTTTTCTGTCCATAAGCGCCTCAATGCATGTTTTTGAGAAAGGATAGGCGGTGTATCTCCGAGGGGCCAAATTCGCGCAGGGCGGCATAATGCTGCGCCGTGCCGTAGCCCTTGTGCTTTTCAAAGCCGTAGACGGGATAGCGCTCCGCCATAGCCGTCATATATCTGTCTCTCGTGACCTTGGCGAGGACGGAGGCGGCGGCAATGTCCGCGCACTTCCCGTCGCCGCCCACGACACAGCGGCTCGGGACGGCGATATCTCGGTTGCCGTTGCCGTCAATGAGGGCGAGGGCGGGAGCTATCGGGAGCGCCGCAATCGCGCGGGACATGGCAAGATAGGTGGCGCGCAGGATATTGAGCTTTTCGATTTCCTCCACCTCGGCAAAGGCGACGCCATAGGCGAGCGCCTTATCGCGTATCTCGTCGTAGAGCGAGTCGCGGCGCTTGGGCGTGAGCTTTTTGCTGTCGTTCAGACCTTGGATGACAAGGCCGCGCGGAAGGATGACGGCGGCGGCGCAGACCGGCCCCGCGAGCGGGCCTCTCCCCGCCTCGTCCACTCCGCAGATAAGGGAAAAGCCCTCGTCATATATGGAGTTTTCAAGCTCCCAAAGGTCGATATCAGCTCTCATCGGGCTTTTGGAGAGAGAGACGGCCGAGCTTGCCGCCTCGGTATTCGTCCAGCAGAATAGCGGACATACGTTCGGTGTCGCAGCCGCCGCCTCTGATGAGAAAGCCGCGCTTTTTTGCGGCGGCCTCAAGCAGCTCATAGCCGCTCGTGCCGTCCTCCGCTGTGAGCTTATAGCGCTCCTCGAGCGCCTGCGGGTAGTAGCGCATGAGCCGCACCAGGAAGTTTGCGGCAAGCGTTTCCCTGTCGAGCACGTCGTCCTTCACGGCGCCGGTGACAGCCAAAAGCTCGCCTATTTCCTGACTGTCGAACCTCGGCCAAAGGATGCCGGGCGTGTCAAGAAGCTCAAGCCCTCTGTCCACGGTTATCCACTGACGGCCGCGCGTGACGCCCGGTCTGTCGGATACGGCGGCGACCTTTCTGCCCGCGACTTTATTTATAAAGGTGGACTTGCCGACGTTCGGTATGCCCAAAATCATGACGCGCAGGGCGCGGCCCGGCTGCCCCTTTGCGGCGCGGGCCTCGATTTTTTCGTGAAGCACCTGCCTAACCGCCTCGGGAAAATCCCCCACTCCCCTGCCGGACTTGCTGTCAATCATAAGAACGCGGAAGCCAAGCCGCTGATAATAATCACGCCAAAGCGCAGTTATGCCGGGGTCGGCAAGGTCTGTGCGGTTGAGGATGACAAGGCGGGGCTTGTCCCCCGCCAACTTGTCGATATCGGGGTTACGGGACGCCTCCGGCGCGCGCGCGTCAAGAAGCTCGCATACGGCGTCCACAAGCTTAAGGTTGTCCTGCATCATGCGGACGGCCTTGGTCATGTGACCGGGATACCAATTGATATTAAGTTTTTCAAAGCCGTTGTCAGGCATTATTTATAGACACTCCCAAAATTCTTGAGCGGGTATACGGTGAAATACACCTTGCCCATTATGCAGCGTGTGTCCACGCAGCCTATGCGATTATCGCGGCTGTCGGTGGAGTGCATGCGGTTGTCGCCCATGACGAAGATGCAGCCCTCCGGCACCGTTATCTGTCCGTTAAAGTTTAGTGGTTCAAGGGTCAGCTCGGCGATATACGGTTCATCAAGCGCCTTGCCGTCAACATAGACTATGCCTTTTTGGAAGTCTATATCCACCGTCTGCCCCTCTGTGGCGATGATGCGCTTTACGAGCGGCTCGTCCTTGAAGGAGTCCTTGCGAAAGACGATAATGTCCCCCTGCTTGGGGGTATAGAAGAGCTTGGAGATGACGATTTTGTCCCGATCCTCAAGCGTCGGATACATTGAAGAACCGATGACGTCAACCAAACGCGTGAAAAATGAGAACAAAAGCACGCAAAAAAGCAGAGCCACGACGACGCACTGTATCCAGTCGTATACCTCGGATTTGCGCGGTGCGGCGGACTCCGGCTCCTGCTTGGCCTGTATTGTATCTAAATTGTTTTCGTTCATGCTGCCTACCTCTGTCCGGTTAAATCTATCAGATTATTATACTATAGATAG
>JAVVTL010000001.1:0-4653 GCA_036653715.1 Oscillospiraceae bacterium | reverse complement strand
GAAAATACCCCGCCTCTTTCGAGGCGGGGTATTTCTTGTCATATAAAGCGTTATACGCGCTCTTTGACCTTGGCCTTCTTGCCCACGCGGTCGCGCAGGTAGTAAAGCTTTGCGCGGCGAACCTTGCCGCGTCTGATGGTTTCGACCGAGATGATGGTGGGAGAATGCACGGGGAAAACCTTCTCGCAGCCGATGCCGTAGCTGACGCGACGGACGGTGATTGTCTCGTTGATTCCGCCATGCTTCTTCGCGATGATGGTGCCCTCGAACGCCTGATTGCGCTCACGGCTGCCTTCCTTGACACGGACGATGATACGGACGGTATCGCCGACGTTCATGGTGGGCAGTTCGGGCTTCATGTACTTTTCGGTCAGGGTTTTAACCAAATCCATTGTGTATCCCTCTTTCGATTAGGCGTTCATACCGGAGGACAAAGGTCGTATCTCGGCAGCGGACCGTCTTTATGCGGCGCTTATCGCGCAAGCCCTGATATGATAGCATGTAAAACGACGGATTGCAAGAGCTTTTTACCTAAAAAGGTTCATATTTTCGTCAAAAATCTCAAGCCTTGTGAAATAGGCGAAGTCCGGCGCAAGCTCCGGCGCAGACTGGCGCAGGGCGGCAATGAGAAGCTCTGGATTCACCGTCGGGTCCTGCGCGGATATGATTGCCTCAAGCCGCACAAAGCCCTCCTCGGGCGTGAAATCCGTCGAGAATATATTGGGCGCAAGGTCGAACTCGCCCTCTCCCCGCTTCGTCTTTCGCGTGACGGTTAAGGTGTCCCGGGAAAAGAACTCGCGAAGCCCCGGCAGCATCGCCGCGCTGTCGCGCCCGTCGTAGTCGAGACGGCCATTGATTTTGAGCCATTTGAGCGCGGTTATCTTCCGCTCCGGCTCATAGACGGAGGTCACGCGGATTCCCTCCGGCATGGAAGCTGTGAGCTTCTCCGGCATCGCCTCGAGGTCCGCGTCGCCCTCGACGCGAAAGTCCATCAGCTCGCAGAGGCTCGCACAGCCGACGGAGAGCGGCAGACAGACGGATATGATGGCGTGGGGGTTAAAGCCCTCGCTGTATTTGATGTTGCAGCCGGCGCGCAGAAAAACGCGCTGCATGACACGCATCAGGTCAAGGTGGGATATATACACGGCTCTGCCGGTTTTCTCAAAGCGCAGTCTCAGCTTATCCATCGCAGCGTCCCTCCGTCAAAAGCTCGGCGGCTCCGCAGTTTGAGCAGGCCGCGCGGCAATCGGGCGACACCCGCGACTCATAAGCCCTGTGCTTCTCGCGCAGGAGAATGTCGCGCCGCACGCCCATGCTTATTCTGTCCCAAGGCAAGACCTCGTCCTCGCTCCGCTCGCGGGAGGCGTAGAACGCGGGGTCTGTTCCGCAGGCGGCGCAGGCCGCCATCCAGCGGTCAAAGGAGAAGCATTCGCCCCAAGCCTCCATCCGCCCGCCTCTGCGCCAGACCTCCTCGATTACCTTGCCTATGCGCCTGTCGCCTCTTGAGAGAATTGCCTCAACAACGCCGTTATCCGCGTCGTGCCAGTTGTAGGTGACGTTTTTTGCCGTAAGCTTGCCGCGCAGGAGGTTAACTCTGCGCTGATATTCCGACATGCTCACCTGCGGCGCCCATTGGAAGGGGCTGTGCGGCTTTGGGATGAAGCAGGAGGTACTGACGGTTATTCTGACGCCGCGCGATTTGTTTACGGCGTGCTCGCGCCATGTATAGAGCACCTTGCCGACAAGCTCGGCTATGCCCGCCACATCCTCGTCCGTCTCCGTCGGCAGACCGAGCATGAAATAGAGCTTTATCCCGCTCCAGCCGCCCTCAAAGGCAACGCGGCAGGTGTTCAGCAAATCCTGCTCGGTGACGTTTTTGTTGATTACGTCGCGCAGGCGCTGTGTTCCCGCCTCCGGCGCGAAGGTCAGGCCGCCGCGGCGGACTTTTTGAAGCTTTGCCATTATCTCCACGGAAAAATTGTCCGCCCGCAGGCTCGGCAGAGAGAGGCTTATGCTGCGCGGCTCGCACCAGTCGAGCAGTCCGTCGCATACCTCGCCAAGATGCCTGTAGTCGCTGCTCGAGAGGGACAGAAGCGTCGCCTCCTGACAGCCTGTATTTTGCAGGGACTCTATGCCCTGTTTTATTATCGTCTCCGGCTTTCTCTCACGCAGGGGGCGATAGGCATAGCCCGCCTGACAGAAGCGGCAGCCGCGCACACAGCCGCGGAAAAGCTCAAGGTTTATGCGGTCATGGACTATTTCCGTGCTCGGGACGATGGGAGAGGTCGGGAAATACGCGGCGTCAAGGTCCTCGACTATGCGCTTTGTGACCGTCTCCGGCGCGCCGTCTAAAGGCGTAATGGCCATAAGGGTGCCGTCCGCGTTCCACGAAGGCTCATAGAGCGAGGGGACGTACACGCCGCCGATTTTTGCCGCCTCGCGCAGAAAACGCGGTTTTTCCCAGCCCGCGTCGCGCGCGGTTCTGAAAAGCTCCAGCACCTCGCAATCGACGTATTCGCCCTCGCCGATTATCATGAGGTCAAAAAAATCCGCCATCGGCTCCGGGTTACAGCAGCTTGTCCCGCCGGCAAACACAAGCGGCACGAGGGCTTTTCTCTCCGCGCTGTGTATAGGGAGTCCCGCCATGTTTAGCATATCCAAAACGGTTACGTCCGCCATCTCATAGCCGACGGAGAAGCCCAGCACGTCGAAATCCGAGAGCGGGTCGCCGCTCTCGAGGGCGTATAGCGGCATACCCGCCGCGCGCATTTCCTCCGCCATATCGCCCCAGGGGGCAAAGACGCGCTCGCACCAGACGCGGGGCATGTTGTTTATCACGCCATAGAGTATTCTCATTCCGAGGTTGGACATGCCTATCTCGTAGACGTCCGGAAAGCAGAATGCCATGCGGAGGTCTATCTCGGACTTGTCCTTTTTTATTTCGTTAAATTCGCCGCCCGTATAGCGCGCGGGTTTTTGCACACGCGGCAGTATGCGTTCCAATCTCTTGTCCATATGCAGCTCCATATCTCTTTGTTTGTGATATTTTACAGCATATCTCCGCGCATTACAAGCCCGCCTGCGCGAGCGTGAGCCACATTCCCGCGATAAACAGGCCGAGGCCGAGGCCGCGCGCCGTCAGCACAAGCCCGAGCGACAGCAGGAGGACGGCGACGGCAAGCCCAACCCCTGCCGCCGCCCTCTCCCCCGCCAGCGCCGACAAAATGCGCCCGCCGTCCAGCGGCGACGCGGGCAGGAGATTAAAAAGTGACAATGCGAGCGATATGCCGGACGCCGTCGTCAGCAGCGGAATGGCGGTATATCTCCCTGCGGCGGAGGCGAGAAAGGCAAAGACCAGCCCCGCAATCGGCCCCGACGCGGCGCAGATGACCTCGCCCTCCGCCGAGAGCGCTCCGCGCCTGAGCAGCATCGCGCCGCCGGCATCCGCCCGAAAGCCGGAGATGCGGCAGCCCGCCGCCCGCAGGGCAAGTATATGCCCTGCCTCGTGGACCGACGCCGCAAGGAATATCGCGGCAAATGTCGGGACGTCGCATATAAACCAGAGCGCCGCGAGCAGCAACACCGCCCCGGCGCTCATGTCAAATTTCTTTTCCTCACGTCTCATGCAAGCCAAAACTCCGGATTGTAGTATTTTCCCGCGCAGGTCAGCTCAAAGTGCAGATGCGGCCCCGTAACCTCGCCCGTGGCGCCCACAAGCGCTATTTTTTCGCCCATCGCCACCTTCTGCCCGGAGAGGACATAGACCTTGCCGCAGTGGGCATAGAGCGTCCGCCAGCCGTCCGCGTGGTCAATCGTTATATAGTTGCCGTAGCCGTCGTCCCAGCCCACCATGCTCACGGTTCCATCCGCAAAGGAGAGAATGTCCACTCCCGACCATGCCGCGAAATCGGTGCCGAAGTGAAATTTCACCTCGTTTTTTATGGGATGCAGCCTGAAGCCGAAGCCCGAGCTTGTGCAGCCCGTGACCGGGCTTTGAAAGCCGAAGGGCAGCTCCGGGAAATCGCAGGACACGTTTGCGGGCAGCTCCTTGTCGGCGTATTCCGCCTGACGCTCCATGAATGCCGCGACCGCCTCCGGCAGCTTCGGCTCCGCATCTGTCTCCGTCGTGGTCGCCGACGCCGCGTGGACGACGTTCTCCGGCAGGACGCGCGAGCGCTCGTCGATGATGTCGTTGAGCGTCTTCGGGGTATAGGGCGTCCTTTGCGGGGCAGTCCGCTCAGGCAAGCGCTCCGCGCCTCCGCCCAGCGTCTGGATAATTGCGCCGTCCGAGAGCCGAGCACCCAAGGTCTCAAATGCCTGCTCGTAGTCAAAGTCGCGGCAAATCACCTCGCGGACGCGCTCCCGCAGAACCGCCGTCGCGTTCGGCAGCAGCAGCTTGCAGCCTGTCAGCAGCAAAAACAGAGCCGCAGACAGAAACAGTTTGTAGTTTTTCATTGTTTTAACTCTCATAGAGGCATTATATTTTGCTTTGGACACGCTTATACCCAAATCGCAGAAATTGCGAAATAATTCCTTGACAAGCCAGCCGGCAGTACTTATAATGAAAAGGCTGTTTCGGGGTGTAGCGCAGATGGTAGCGCGCATGGTTCGGGACCATGAGGCCGGGAGTTCAAGTCTCCCCACTCCGACCAT